>NZ_SCTN01000155.1 GCF_004297345.1 Aquabacterium sp.
CCCTCACGTCTCTTGTGCTTCTCACACCGACTGGTGCCATCACGTACCAAAGTCTTGCACACAACACATGGGCGAGGAGCTGCTTGAGGCATGACTGAATAGGCAAAAGAAACGGGCCTCGCTGTTTCCAACGAGGCCCGCCCAACTACGGCAAACCAAGAACATCGCTTGGCAACTGCGCCTTGTTTGACACAGCTACCGCACGATGCCTGAAATGTACCGACTAACTTAACGGAGTGAAACTCCTTGGCAACTGGTCCTCCACAGGCCCAGCAACCAGCCACAGTGCCGACAGGACACGATGGGCCTTGTCCAGTCGCTTGGACAGCACCGCATCGCTGATGTCCAGCTTGGATCGCACAGCGAGCGTACCGCTCAGGTAGTACAGCACCACCGTGTCCTGCAAGGGCTGCTCAAGCTTGAGCACGCTGGCCTCAGTGTTCCAGCACTCTTCCTCGTTCAGTGGGATCCGTGCGGTCGGTGGACCGCTGTCTATCGCTTCGCCATTGAACATGGCCAGCATGCCACCGCCCAGGCCTGAGCGACCGCGATGCACCCACTCTGCCCACAGGTTCAAACGCTGCTCGACAAACTCAATTCTTGCCATTGGTCACTCCATCGGGAATTCGCATGACCATGAACACAGCGCCCTGGAGCATGGCGCTCGACTTCACCAGGTCGTCAAGGTCTGCCCGACCATCGAACGCTGTGCCCACGATGTGGCCGTTCTCGAACGCATAAAACTGGTTGGGCTCACCGCGCATGCCACGGTTCACACAGTCGGTCACATGAGCGTCACCCCACTCAGACCGCCGCTCCCTCACCATGCGGGCAACACCTGGCATCAGATGTTTGAGATCCTGTTTCTTTACCTTGTCCATGTGTCTATAACCAATCAATGAGATATCAACGCACAAACCGCCTCGCCCGCACGCCCGCCCCTGTGCCCATGTGCCCGGCTGCGCTTTCAGATGGACAGCTAGACACTTGGGACATGGCTCCGCCCTGAGACCCCATCTTGGCAATCGCCAAGCACTGAGGTCTCACTGAAAGCTCATGGACACACGGACATCCTGGCGCGCCAGGCCGCAAATGCACTACATAGCCGTCACCGCGACTGCCCCGACCTTTTCCGCAGCGCCCTGCGATCTCTGGTCAGAACGGGCAGTCATCGTCGGTCCCCTCTTCCTGATGGCCCTGCGTTGGGCCGGTTGATGTAGCTCCCTGCACGGGCTTCGGTGGTCTCGTCCAGACCATCGGCCTGCCAGGCAGGGATGACTTCTTGTCGGTCCACCCCAAGCGTCTCAGCGCTGAAGCGGCCTGCTTTTCGTGATACCGGCCAGGGCCGAGCTTCTCAATGCCGATGCCGACATTGCCAAGCAGACCTACCAGGGTCACGTTGTGCACCATCAGGCCATCGGTGCTCTCGTACAGATAGCGATAGATCGATGTCTCGATGGCGTTCTCTACCTGGCGGAGAGACTGCTGAGGCTCGAACAGCTCACGCTCCTCTTCCACCGTTGGGTACATGCGAGCGCCGGCAGCATTGCGCGCCATGGCCTCGGCCAGGAGCTGCTCGCGGTTCGCCTTGACCCAATCGATATCGATCTGACGGGTGACACGCACCGGCCAGAAGCGTCTATTTCCTGTTGGGTCAATCAGGTAGTGGTCCTCGTTGGTGGTCCCACCGAAGACAAGCTGGCGCGGGTACTCTCTCGCACGACGGTCAAAGCTGGCGCGGAAGTAGTCACTGGTTGACGCAATGAACTGCTTGATCTTGGTGATGTCCGTCTTGTTGAAGGCGTCCAGCTCGCCGATCTCGTACAGCCATCGGCCTTGCAACTGCTGATAACTGTCCTTGTCGCCCAACACCAGGCCGGTATCCGCGAACCAGTCACCGGCCAGCGTGTTGAGCAGCGTTGACTTGCGCATGCCTTGCCGGCCTTCCAGGATCAGCATGTAGTCGAACTTGACACCAGGGTTCAGCACGCGGGCACACATGCCCTGCAGATACCAAGTGCCAGCCCGAGCCAAGTACTTCTGAAGGGGATCAGCGTTGTCCCAATCCTCCTCGGCCAGGCAGGCACGACGCAGCCATGTGGACAGACGCTTGACGCCATCCCACTTGAGGGTGGCCAGCCATTCGCGGACAGGGTGATATCGGCGCCGGTACGCCACGATGCGCACAGCCTCCTCCAGCGTGCCGCGTGGCATCGAGGGCAAGAGGTGCTCACGCACCAACCACTCGCCAATCAGCAGTTCGTCCACCTCAGACCAAATGCCCTTGGACGATCCCCAGGGGGCATCCTTGAGCTTGATGATGTCGTTGGTGAACTCATTGAACCCGATGACACCCGCTGCCTCAGGGATGCCAGGAAGACCCGGCAAGCCGTCCAGTGCCAGCACCACGTTCTCACGCACGGCCTTGATGGCGCCCTTGTCAGACGTGAGCAACTTGGCGCGCCATGCGCGTGAGTCTGGCTCCTCGCCCGCGCCAGCAGAAGAAGGGGTAGGCGCTGCCATGGCCCGTGCCGCATCATCTGGAGGCACAAAGGGTGTGGCCTTGCGGATCTGGTTGCGGACCATCTCAGCATCCCAACCTTGATCGATCGCGTCTGCGATGTCCCAACCGTCCGACACAGCGCCGGGTTTGGGAATGGGCACCATCAGCACAGTGCAGCCGTGCTCGGCTGCCAGCATCGACCCAACGCGCACCATGGCCTGCATACCGGGCTGCTTGTGCTCGTCCAGTAACGGCTTGGTCTTCGGGTCTACATTGGCTGCACGCTCGGCCTGAGTCAGCTTTACATGCTGCGCGTCGCAGTCGGGCCACATGAAGACGACACGGCCTTTCAGCCATGACCAGTCTGCCTTCGCCCAGGACTTGCAACCACCCGGCCACGTCACGAAGTCGTATTCATGGCCCAGCAGCTTGTGGCCAGCCTCCGCGCACTTCTCGCCTTCTACCAGGCAGACAGGCGTAAGGAGCGGATCAGCAGCCAGCATGCCGGCGGCTAGATACAACGGGCGAGGGTCTTCCCAGAACTTCCAGAACCACTTTTGCAGGCCTCGGGTGTCCTGCTTGTCCTCGCACCAGTTATAGGGCAGTGTGACCTTCTCGCCGCTGCTGTCCGTGAAGCGGCACACGTGGCCATACAGGTGGCCATCGCGCCAGTACGACCACACATGCTGTGCCTTTCCGCGCTTGAAGTGCTCAAACGTAGGGACAGGCGCATGCGATGGGACAGGCGTGATCGCTCGCCAACTCGACTCAGAGGGAGGCTTTGACGACTTGTTGGCGCCGGGATGGTCGGCATCACCTCGACCAGGAGGTGGAGCGGGCTCGCTGCTCTTCTGTGCGGGCTGGCTCTGTGCAGACGTCTGCACGTGAGCACCGTGCCGGTTCAGCCCGTACTCCTGCTGCAGCCTGACCGCAGCCTGCCCGTTGTTGATGTTGTGGATCGCGGCGTAGAGGCTGAGCAGATCCCCGCCCTTCTCATCTGTACCGTTGTCGATCCATGTACCGGTATGGAGATTGACGTTGCAGCTCTTGCCCTTGGATCCGCTGAGATCGCCGCAGTACCAGCGGCCACCGTCCAGGTAGCCACCAGGAAGCCACTCCGGCACCAATGTCTCAGCACGATCCAGCAACCAGGCAGCGAGGCCAGCAAAGTCGATAGGTGGAAGTGACCCCATCAGCTATGGCCCCATCCTCGCATCACTGCGTCCAGCCCGTTTTTCTCTGATGGCATCAACAGGTGTGCTGGCAGATACGCGGTCATAGGACGACGCGATCCAGGCACGCGTACCGGCTCCTTGGGGACCAGCTCCTGTGCCTTCACCATCGTCTTCACCGTATGACGCGCTGCCGCGTAGCCCACACATGCAAGCTCCGCGAGCTGGCGCCAGGTCACACCACGCAACTGCTCAGGCTTGACGTTGGCCTTCGCCTGCTCGATGGCCCATTGCTCCGCCGCGCCGGACAACGCTGCCCGGACTTCGCCACGGGGCCTCATCACAGCACCTTCAGCAAAGCTGCCAGTGCCGTGATGGCCTCGGCCACCTGCTCACTGATGACACGGCGCTCATTGGGCGTCACGTTGCCGTCATCGAGGGCCTGCTGCGCGACGCGGAACACGTCGCCCACCTCAGCGCCCACCTTCGCCAGTTGCGCACTGACCTGGCCGCAGTCCATATCGGGCATGGGCAGGCAGACGTGTCCCAAGGACCATCCCATGGCATACAGGACGTCGTACTTGTCGGCACAGGCCTGCATCTGCGTGGCCTCGTCCAAGGTGAGGTTGTGGGTCTCGCAGTTGAGGGAGACTTTCTTGTTCAGCGTGCTCGCCGGCATGCCCATGCGTTGGGCCAGCGCTGGCACTCGACCAGGAAAGGTGTGAGCGATGCGGTATGCCGCATCGTCTACGTCCTGAATATGGGGGATGGCGATTGAGCCGTAGATTTCGCCAACTTGGTGGCGGTCTGTCGCCGGTTTGCGCAAACTCTTGTCCATGTTGCAGTCACCTCGTTATCGTCAACAACCGGCCCGCTGTCGCGAGCCGTGGGAAGAAAGAGCCGCCCCCGCAAAACAGGGAAAACGCGCCGCGTGCCTCAGGGAGGAAATGGCACGGTGCTCGGCTACCGCCCGTCTACACGGTCGGGTCCCGGTCGGACTGGAGGTCAACCGGGGGCGGCAAGGCAAAGGATTAGTTGGGCGCCCGCCCGCGTTCGTTGGACAATGTGGTTCTCACATCAACACAGCCAACAAAAGGGGCGGACATGAACTTGGAAGAGGTAGGCGAGCTTGCGAAGGCTCTCGGCAAACTGTGTTTGCAACAGCAAGGCTTGCTAGAAGCGCAAGGCGCACTGATGGATGCATTCATCGCTACGCTCCACTTGACTCAGCCGGCAGGGATCGAGGTGCTTCGATCGCAGCTTTTGAATCTGGAGCAGTACCGGGGTCGCGAACTGGAAGAGGACGCGTTCCACGCGTATCAAACAGAAATCGCAACGCAACTTCGGAATCTCGACGTCCTGCGAGGGCGCTGAAGTACTCATGGCTGGCTGATGACGCACGCGCTGCGCGTACAGCCGCTGCCTCCAGGCGTTCTATCCAAGACAGAGTGGTGACGTTGGCATTACGCACAGCCCGCATGTACTCGCTCGGAGAATTCGCCAGCCAGGCCTTCAGGCCAAGGAAGGCATGCTGGTTCCTGGCGCGATCCATGGCAGCACACAGATCTGCCATGTCCTGTGTTCTCGGGATGCGCCTGGAGGTGGAGGGCCAATTAAGCATGGCTCACCTCCTCGCAGCATCCCGAAATGTGCGGTGTCACCGGTATTGGGGGGGCTCCAGGGGAGCCTATCAGCTCCGGCCACACGATATGCCACTCGTCCGGGATAGACTCCCAACGTTTAACCTTTTGGTTCGTGGCTGTTTCGAGCAGGCACGCCAACAGCGGCTTCATGAGGTACTGGCCGCGACGGTGTGCGCGGGCCATCTTCCAGAGATACAGAGGCGTCGTGCGGCACTGAACGGCTAGACGAGCCACTTCATCTTCCGAAAGAGGTTTGAGGTAGGCGTAGAGGTCCATGCACCGATAATAGACCATTTAGTCTATTTCCAGCAAGGACCGATCGATTTATTGATATACCGCCGTGGGCTCAATGCCCACATGAGTGACGAACGCATGATCCGCATCGACAACCTGAAGCTCCTACTAAAGCAGGAAGGCTGGACCCAAAAGGAACTAGGTTTAAAGCTGGGGTTCACTACCGGCGCGCACGTCGGAAAGCTGATCAAAAAGCAAACTGCCTTTACAGAAAAGACCGCGCGCAAGATTGAGGAGGTCTCGGGTAGGCCCTATCGCTGGATGGACGTTGTTCACTTGTCGGGGGAGTACTCTGAAGAAAGCTTGAAAGAAGCTGAATTACTCCGCGATACAGAAGCCGAAAACGCGTCAATCCCTAACAGGCAGAAAACCCCCCCAAACAAGGGGGAAATAAAGACACTGGCAGGCGTCGTCAACCCGTTCGACCCTCTGCTGCCCGATGTTACAAACCCAAAACGCGCCCCTGTTTTAGATTGGGCACGCTTGGGAGTTGATTTGACGAAGGCGACACACGAACTCTACTT
>NZ_SCTN01000156.1 GCF_004297345.1 Aquabacterium sp.
CGTGAACTTGAACTTCGTCGCGTTCTCCCATTACCTGGGTGACATGGACGGGCAGGTCTTCGTGTTCTTCATCCTGACCGTGGCGGCTGCTGAGTCGGCGATCGGTCTGGCCATTCTGGTGACGCTGTTCCGTAACCGTCAGTCGATCAACGTCGACGAGCTGGATACGCTCAAGGGCTGATCGGGAGAGACACAACAATGACAACAGCACTTTCTCTCAACTCGCTGCTGGCGGTGCCCCTGGCCCCGCTGGTCGGCTCGATTGCCGCCGGTTTGTTCGGCAAGGCGATTGGCCGCAAGGGCGCACATGCACTGACCATCCTGGGCGTGCTCGTGGCCTTCGTCATCTCGGCGATGACGCTCAATGCCGTGATAGACGGCGCACGCTTCAACCAGACCGTCTATGAATGGATGACGCTGGGTTCGCTGAAGATGGAAGTCGGTTTCATGATCGACGGCCTGACGGCGATGATGATGTGCGTGGTGACCTTCGTGTCGCTGATGGTGCACATCTACACCATTGGCTACATGGAAGAGGATCCTGGCTACCAGCGCTTCTTCTCGTACATCTCGCTGTTCACCTTCTCGATGTTGATGCTTGTGATGAGCAACAACATGCTGCAGCTGTTCTTCGGCTGGGAAGCTGTGGGCCTGGTGTCTTACCTGCTGATCGGTTTCTGGTTCAAGAAGCCCACGGCCATCTTCGCCAACATGAAGGCCTTTCTGGTCAACCGTGTGGGTGATTTCGGCTTCATCCTGGGTATCGGCCTGATCCTGGCCTACACCGGTACGCTGAACTACACCGAGATCTTTGCCAAGGCGCCTGAGCTGGCCAAGCTGGGCTTCCCTGCCACAGACTGGATGCTGATCACCGTGATCTGCATCTGCCTGTTCATCGGTGCCATGGGTAAGTCGGCGCAGTTCCCTCTGCACGTGTGGCTGCCTGATTCAATGGAAGGCCCGACTCCTATCTCCGCGCTGATTCACGCTGCCACCATGGTGACGGCCGGTATCTTCATGGTGACCCGCATGTCGCCGCTGTTCGAACTGTCGGACACCGCGCTGAACTTCATCCTGGTGATCGGTTCCATCACGGCGCTGTTCATGGGCTTTCTGGGTATCATTCAGAACGACATCAAGCGCGTGGTGGCTTACTCCACGCTGTCGCAGCTGGGTTACATGACCGTCGCGCTGGGCGTGTCCGCCTACAACGTGGCCGTGTTCCACCTGATGACGCACGCCTTCTTCAAGGCCTTGCTGTTCCTCGGCGCGGGCTCCGTCATCATCGGCATGCACCACGATCAGGACATCCGCAACATGGGTGGCCTGTGGAAGTACATGAAGATCACGTGGATCACGTCGCTTCTGGGCTCGCTGGCCCTGATCGGCACGCCGTTCTTCTCGGGCTTCTACTCTAAGGACTCGATCATTGAGGCCGTGGCTGCCAGCCATCTGCCTGGTGCGCAGTTTGCGCATATTGCGGTGCTGGCCGGTGTGTTCGTGACCGCGTTCTACAGCTTCCGGATGTACTTCCTGGTCTTCCATGGCAAGGAGAACTTCCATCACAAGCCCTTCCCAGGTGAACACGATCACCATGACGAGGACGACCACGGCCACGGGCATGCCCACACGCCGCACGAGTCGCCCTGGGTGGTCTGGTTGCCCTTGGTGCTGCTGGCCATTCCTTCGGTGATCATCGGTTACCTGACCATCCAGCCCATGCTGTTTGGTGACTTCCTCAAGGATGCGATCTTCGTGAATCACGAACTGCACCCTGCCATGGAAGAGTTGGCTCATGAGTTCCATAACGCTGCTGCAATGGGCATGCACGCCTTCACCAGCCTGCCGTTCATCCTGGCGCTGAGTGGTGTGGTCACGGCCTTCGTGTTCTACATGGTGGCGCCGCAGATCCCTGCGATGTTCGCCAAGGTGCTGCGTCCGCTGATCGTGATTGGCGAGAACAAGTACTTCCTGGACTGGTTCAACGAGAACGTGCTGGCCGCTGGCGCACGTCTGCTGGGCCGTGGTCTGTGGAAGGTGGGCGATGTCGGCATCATCGACGGCCTGCTTGTCAACGGCTCGGCCAAGCTGGTGGGCCTGATTGGTTCGCTGGTGCGCCTGTTCCAGACGGGTTACCTCTATCACTACGCGCTGGTCATGATCCTGGGGGTGTTCGCCCTCATGACATGGTTCGTGTTCATGCACCACTGAGCGCGAGGACCGGTTCATGCAAACTATGTCTAACCTCCTTTCTCTGGCCATCTGGATTCCGGTGGCATTCGGGATCCTGCTGCTGGCCGTTGGCCGCCAGGAACATGCCGGCGTGACCCGCTGGATTGCGCTGATCGGCGCGGTGATCGGGTTCCTGGTCACCATCCCCGTGATGACGCACTTCGATGGCGGCACGGCCGCGATGCAGTTCGTCGAGAACGCATCGTGGATCGAGCGCTTCAACATCTTCTATCACCTGGGCGTGGACGGCATCTCGATGTGGTTCGTGCCGCTGACCGCCTTCATCACCATCATCGTGGTGATCGCCGGTTGGGAAGTGATCGAAGACCGCCCGCACCAGTATTACGGTGCCTTCCTGATCCTGTCGGGTCTGATGGTGGGTGTGTTCTCCGCACTGGACGGCATGCTGTTCTACGTGTTCTTCGAAGCAACCCTGATCCCGATGTACATCATCATCGGTATCTGGGGCGGTCCGCGCCGTGTGTACGCTGCGTTCAAGTTCTTCCTGTACACGCTGTTGGGTTCGCTGCTGATGCTGGTGGCGCTGGTCTACCTGTACTACAAGTCGGGGGGCTCGTTCGACATCCTGACCTGGCAGAAGCTGCCTTTGCCCGCCACGCCGCAAGCGCTGCTGTTCGGTGCCTTCTTCGCGGCCTTCGCCGTGAAGGTTCCAATGTGGCCCGTGCACACCTGGTTGCCTGATGCCCACGTGGAAGCGCCTACCGGTGGCTCCGTCGTGCTGGCCGCGATCATGCTGAAGCTGGGTTGCTACGGCTTCCTGCGTTTCATGCTGCCCATCGTGCCGGATGCATCGCACGAGTTCGCGCCTGTCGTGATCACCTTGTCGCTGATCGGTGTGATCTACATCGGTCTGGTGGCCATGGTCCAGCAGGACATGAAGAAGCTGGTGGCCTATTCGTCCATCGCACACATGGGTTTCGTGACCCTGGGTTTCTTCATCTTCAATGAGCTGGGTATCGCTGGCGGCATCGTGCAGATGATTGCCCACGGCTTTGTGTCGGGTGCCATGTTCCTGAGCATCGGCGTGCTGTACGACCGCGTTCACTCGCGTGAAATTTCCAGCTACGGCGGCGTGGTCAACACCATGCCCAAGTTCGCGGCCTTCGCGCTGCTGTTCTCGATGGCCAACTGCGGCCTGCCGGGTACCGCTGGCTTCGTGGGTGAGTGGATGGTGATCCTGGGTGCCGTTCAGTACAACTTCATCATCGGTGCGTTGGCTGCCTCTGCGCTGATCTTCGGTGCTGCTTACACACTGTGGATGTACAAGCGCGTGTACTTCGGTGACGTGACCAACGACCATGTGCGTGAGTTGACTGACATCAACGCCCGCGAATTCCTGATGCTGGCCATTCTGGCCGCAGCGGTGTTGTGGATGGGTGTCCAGCCCAAGCCTTTCACCGATGCGATGCATGTGTCCGTGACCGAGCTGATTCAGCACGTGTCCGTGAGCAAGTTGAAATAAGTTGAACTGAAGGCCGATCGACATGACTGATTTGAACTGGTGCGCAGTGACGCCCGAGATCGTGCTGCTGGGAATGGCCTGCCTGGTCTCCCTGGTTGACCTCTTCGTCACTTGCCCGAAACGCACAACCACTTATCTGCTGACGCTGGCCTCGCTGGCCGTCGTGGCCGGCCTGCATCTGACGGCGCTGGACAACGGCGCCTCCGTGTACGCCATGCAGAAGATGGTGGTGACCGATGCCATGGGCCACTTGCTGGCCTTGTGCGCCACGCTGGCCGTGATGGGCTCGCTGGTGTATGCCCAGACTTACGCGGCAGCCCGCGAGATGCTCAAGGGTGAACTGTTCACATTGAGCATGTTCGCGCTGCTGGGTATCTCGATCATGATCATCGGCAACAACTTCCTGAGCATCTACCTGGGCCTGGAATTGATGTCGCTGTCGCTGTACGCGTTGGTGGCGGTTCGCCGTGACAACGTGCAGGCTACTGAAGCGGCCATGAAGTACTTCGTGCTGGGCGCCCTGGCTTCGGGCTTCCTGCTGTACGGCATGTCGATGATGTACGGCGCCACGGGTTCGCTGGACTTGGGCGAGGTCTACAAGGCCACGCTGACCGGCCAGATCAACAAGCAGGTGCTGGCTTTCGGCCTCGTGTTCATCGTGGCTGGTCTGGCGTTCAAGCTGGGTGTGGTGCCTTTCCACATGTGGGTGCCTGACGTGTACCAAGGTGCCCCAACAGCCGTGACGCTGATGGTGGCCGGTGCGCCCAAGCTGGCTGCATTCGCCATCACCGTTCGCCTGTTGGTGGAAGGCCTGATCAACACCGCTACGGATTGGCAGCAGATGCTGATGATCCTGGCCGTGCTGTCGATGGCCATCGGTAACCTGGCGGCCATCGCTCAGACTAATCTCAAGCGCATGCTGGCTTACTCCGGTATCGCGCAACTGGGCTTCATGCTGTTGGGCTTCGTGCCCAGCATCGTGGCGGGTAACACCGTGTCGGCTGGCAATGGCTATGGCTCGTCGCTGTTCTATGTGCTGACCTATGTGCTCACCACCATGGGTACCTTCGGTCTGATCATGGTGCTGTCGCGTCCTGGTTTCGAGTCCGAGCAGATCTCCGATCTGGCTGGCCTGAACAAGCGCAGCCCCATGTTGGCAGGCGTGATGGCCGTGTTCATGTTCTCGCTGGCAGGCATCCCTCCGACGGTTGGCTTCTACGCCAAGCTGGCTGTGTTGCAAGCGCTGATCACGACGAACTCGCCGCTGTTGCTGCAAATCTCGATCGTGGCCGTGCTGCTGTCGCTGGTCGGTGCTTTCTACTACCTGCGCATCGTCAAGGTCATGTACTTTGATGAGCCGGCTGACAACGCGCCGGTGGCGCAGGGCGGTGCCCGCGTGCTGCTGTCGGTCAACGCCATCGTGGTGTTGGCACTGGGTATCCTGCCCAGCGGCCTGATGACCTTGTGCGCCAAGGCCATCACCCAGTCGCTGGCTGGTTGATTCAGATATGGCACACCGGTCTTCCTTGACTGAAAGATCCAGTTCATGACGGGCCTCGTGCCCGCATGGGCTGTCAGTGTCGTGCTCTTGGCCGCGGTGATCGCGGCCAATTTGCCTTTTGTGAACGAGCGTCTGTTCGTGCTTGGGCCGCGCCGTGAGGTCAAGCCTGTGGCCTGGCGCTTGCTGGAGTTGCTGGCTTACGCGTTTGGCGTAGCGGTGCTGGGGCGCGTCTTGGAAAGCAAGCTGGGGCAGGCCACGCCGATCCGATGGGAGTTCGTGGCCGTCTGGCTGGCTGTGTTCCTGACGCTGGCCTTTCCCGGTTTTGTCTGGCGCTATCTGCGCAAGCGCTGATGTCCCGATCTGATCTGCCTGCCGCGCCTTTGCCGGACGCCCATTTGCCAGACGCCCATTTGCGCGAAGAGACCATCGAGTCCAACACGGTCTACAAAGGGCATTTCATCGAGTTGCGCCGTGATCGCGTGCAACTGCCTGACGGCCGTGAGGCCGCACGCGAGTATGTGGTGCATCCCGGTGCCGTGATGATCGTGGCCATGCTGCCCGATGGCAAGCTGGTCATGGAGCGTCAGTATCGTTACCCGGTCGGCCAGACGATGATCGAGTTTCCCGCGGGCAAGCTGGATGCAGGCGAGGGCGGTCTGGCCTGCGCGCAACGCGAGTTGTGGGAAGAGACGGGCTACAAGGCTCGCCGTTGGGCTAAAGCCGGGATCATGCATCCCGTCATCGGCTATGCCACCGAGATCATCGAGATTTGGTTTGCTGACGAGTTGACCTTGGGCGAGCGCCATCTTGACGATGGGGAATTCCTCGACGTGTTCAGCGCCACCCTGTCAGAACTGGAAGACTGGATGCGTGACGGCCAGCTGACGGATGTGAAAACCATCGTCGGCATGATGTGGTTGTCCAAGTTCCGGGCCGGTGCGTGGCCTTTGCAGTGGGTCTCGGCCTGAGCTGTCGCCAGGTCGTCAAATCGGTTCTCGTCATCATGTTGGTGGTTGATCTTCATTGTGCTCATGGACATCATTTCGAAGGCTGGTTTGCCTCGGCGGATGACCTCGCCTCACAGAAAGAGCGCGGCCTGCTGACTTGCCCTGTGTGCGGCGACCACGATGTGACACGTCGACCCTCCGCGCCGCACCTCAACACGTCCGGCTTGAAGGAGCGCACGCCTGCTGTCTCCCGTTTGCCTTCAGCGCCTGCGTCAGGGCTATCGGCATCCGTGCCGGCGCCTTCCACGCATGTGGCAGCAACAAGCGATCGCTCCATGCATGACAGTTTGCCGTCCGAGGCTCAGGACGCCATGGCAGCCTTGCAGGCGCTGTATTTGAAAGCCGTGCGCCACGTGGTCGAGAACACGGAAGATGTCGGCGAGCGCTTTGTTGAAGAAGTGCGCAGCATCCATCACGGCGACGCACCCGAGCGGGCCATACGTGGTCAGGCCAGCGAGGAAGACAAGCAATCGTTGCGCGAAGAGGGCATCGACATCCTGAGCATGCCCATTCCGGAAGGCTTCAAAGGGCCTTTGCAGTAAGCCGACTCAAGGCACCAGCCTGCCAGGGTTGAGCAGGCCTTGGGGATCGAGTGCCTGCTTGATGGCGCGCATCCATGCCGTGCTGATGGCGTTTTGCCTTTGGCCCAATTCGTTTCGCTTGAGTTGCCCGATGCCATGTTCGGCCGAGATCGTGCCGCCCAGGGCCGTGGCGATGTCATACACGACCGCGTTGACGGCATGCTCCTGCTCGGCCAGAAACGCCTGGTCTGATACGTCGGTGGATGCCTGCACGTTGTAGTGAAGATTGCCGTCTCCCAGGTGGCCGAAGCAGACGATGCGGCAGCCGGGGAAGGCCTCTTGCAAGGCCTTTTCGGCTTGGCTGATGAATGCAGGTACGCAGGATGTGGGCACGCCTATGTCGTGTTTGACCATCTGGCCCTCTGCCTTTTCCGCGAGGGGAATGGTTTCTCTCAGCGCCCACATCTCACGATATTGGGTGTCTGATTGTGCGACACAGGCTTGCGTGATCAAGGCTTCCTGCAGGGCGTGTGACAGCAACTGCGCCAGTTGGTCTTGCAGCGCGACTTCAGGATGCGGACTGGCGGCATCGAGCAAAACAGTCCATGTCGGCGCCTGTGTCGTGATGCCAGCATCGGCGTCTGAGCTCAGCAAGTGACGAGCAGCGCGTGCTTGCTGAGGCGTGTGCTGCAAGGCCAGCGATACCGGGTAGGCATGCATGATCTCAAAGCCAGTCAGGGATGCGTCCAGCGTACGACGAGCCAGGGCCAATAGGGCCAGGGCTTGTTCGATGGTGTCGCAAGCAAGCAGGGCTGCGAGGCGTGAGGCCGGTTTGGGGTAGAGCCTCAAGCTGGCCGCTGTGATGATGCCCAGCGTGCCTTCGCTGCCGATCAGCAGATCACGCAAGTCATACCCGGTGTTGTCTTTGCGCAAGCTCTTGAGGCCTTGCCAGATCTCGCCTTGTGCGGTCACGGCTTGCAGGCCCAGGCACAGTTCGCGTGCCGTGCCATAGCGCAGCACTTGCGTGCCGCCCGCATTGGTGGCCAGGTTGCCGCCGATGGTGCAACTGCCCTGCGACGCCAGGCTGAGGGGAAAGAGCAGGCTAGCGTCATCTGCAGCACGCTGCACGTCGGCCAGCAGGCAGCCAGCTTCCACCGTCATCGACAGGTTGGCCGCATCCACAGACAGGACGCGGTTCAGGCGTTGCAGGCTCAGTACGATCTGCTTGCCGCTGGCATCGGGCACGCCGCCGCCAACCAGCCCGGTGTGCCCGCCCTGAGGCACGATGCTGACGCCGTGCTGTGCGCACAGCTTCACGACGTCTGCGACCTCCTGCGCATTGCCCGGCCGCACGATGGCCAGCGCGTGGCCCTTGTAGCGGCCTCGCCAATCAGTCTGGTAGCGGCTGAACTCGGGGTCTGCCGCATCCGCCGGCATCAGGACCTGCGCCTGGCCCAGCAAGTTGCGCAGCGAGTCCAGCAGCCTGTTCATGGCTGTTGGGCCTCTTTGGCGTCCTTGCCCTTTTTCTTGGGCGGCAGCACGCGCAGTCGCAGACGGATGTAGACCGCGCATGCGGTGAACAGTGCCGCGCTCAACGTCACTTCGATGCCGGCCAGCGCTTGCGACATGCCTGTGTCACTGGTGGCGCGCATGGCGCCTTCGGTGAAGTACAGCCAGATCAGCAATGACATCCAGCGGTAGGTGTAGAGCCGGTGCTTGAGCATCCCGGCAATGGCTAGTGTCAGCGGCAATACTTTGAGCGCCAGCGCACCGGTGCCCCCTTTGAGCGGCGCCAGCCACAGCTCCCAGGCCAGGCCCAGGCCAATGAGCGACAGCAGCAGGGCGACGTTGAGCAGGCGCATGCGATCGATGCGGGCCAGGCGTTCGCCAGGGTGCATGCCGACGAAGGCGTCGGGATCGATGGGCAGTTCGTCCGTTGACGAAGGAGCGGAGGAGGAAGAGGAGGGCGTGGTCATCTGGAAAATTTCACAACGCGGGCTGAAGCGGGCGCCTCAGTTGCGCATGGCTGGCATCATAGCCAGCATGACGTCGAATTGGACTTTCTGGGCAAATGCCCGTGAGCGCTGGACCCTGTTGGTGAGCACCTTGCAGCAGTGGCCTTGGGCTCAAACCTATCAAACCTTGCGGGCGCGGTTTCGCGAGGATCACCTGGGCGTGACGGCCGGCAGCCTCACGTTCACGACCACCATCGCGCTGGTGCCACTGTTCACGGTGATGCTGGCCTTGTTCAGCGCCTTCCCTGTTTTCGCCCGCTTTCGCAAGGTGCTGGAGCAGCAAGTGCTGACCGGCATGGTGCCTGATGCGATTGCCAAGCCGGTCTTGCTGTCGTTGACCAAGTTCGCGACCAAAGCCAGCCAGATGGGCGGCCTGGGCCTGATTGCGCTGGGCGTGACAGCCATGATGCTGATGCTGACGATCGACCACACGCTCAATGGCATCTGGCGTGTGCGCACTGTTCGCCCGATTGCGCAGCGCGTGCTGGTGTACTGGGCCGCGCTGACCTTGGGGCCGTTGATGGTGGGGGCCAGCCTGTCGCTGACGTCCTACCTGCTGTCAGCGTCTGGTGGGCTGGTCGATGAGTTGCCGGGCGGCGTGAGCTTGCTGCTGAGCTTCATCGTGTTCATGCTGCAGACAGCCGGTTTTGCCGCGCTCTACAAGTACGTGCCCAATACCTTTGTGCGCTGGGAGCATGCTTGGGGCGGTGGAATTTTCGCCTCTATCGGGCTGGAGGTGGGGCAGAAGGGGCTGGCCATCTACCTGTCGAAGGCGCCGGTCTACGCCACGATCTACGGCGCGTTTGCCGCAGTGCCGCTCTTTCTGATCTGGATCTACGTGAGCTGGCTGATCATCCTGCTGGGGGCGGTGATCGCGGCATATACGCCCAGTCTGCTGTCGCAGGTCAAGCGCTGGCCTGATACGCCCGGCTACCGGTTTGCCCTCGTTCTGGCACTGTTGAAGGCCTTGGTCGCAGAGCAGCACGCGCCTCGTCGGGGGCTTTCCGGTGAACAGCTGGCACATCGTCTGCGCACGGATCCCTTGCAGATCGAGCCCTTGCTGGAGATCTTGCAGGGGTTGGACTGGGTGGGCTTGCTGGACGAGACGCAGGCCGAACATGGTGGCCGTTTCGTGCTGCTGTGCGATCCGGACAAGACCTTGATGGCGCCCCTGGTTGGCGAGGTTTTGCTGCGCCCTGACGCGTTTACCGAGCGCTTTTGGACTCACGCGGGCATGGAAAGCATGACCTTGTCCAACGCATTGGCGTGAAAGGCAAATTTCATCAGGGGGAACCCCTTGGCGAGACCATGCCGATCGGTCTATATTGATCAGATCTATCCCTAAACATTTTGTGCAACCGATCG
Organism: Aquabacterium sp.; assembly: GCF_004297345.1. Classification (GTDB taxonomy): domain Bacteria; phylum Pseudomonadota; class Gammaproteobacteria; order Burkholderiales; family Burkholderiaceae_C; genus Aquabacterium. The sequence goes on from NZ_SCTN01000156.1 coordinate 10,125, forward strand.
AGGAGACAGACCATGAAAGTCAGCGATATCCTGCGAGTCAAAGGCAGCACCCTGTTCACCGTTCAGCCCGAGCAGGCGCTGGGTGAGGCCACCACCACCATGGCAGACCACGACATCGGCTCGCTGGTGGTGATGGAGCATGGCGATCTGGTGGGGATGCTGACTTTCCGTGAGGTGATTCAAGGCCTGGTTCGCAATGGCGGCTCGGTGGAGAACCTGACCGTGCGCACCGTGATGGACGACCATCCTTTGACCTGCACGCCTGAGACCGAAATCGACGAGGTGCGCCGCATGATGCTCAATCGCCATGCCCGCTACATGCCTGTGATGACGCATAAAACCCTGATGGGTGTGATCTCTTTTTACGACGTGGCCAAGGCCGTGGTGGACGGGCAGGACTTCGAGAACCGCATGCTCAAAGCCTACATCCGCGATTGGCCGGTGGAAGAGGGTGCCGGACAGGAGCGTCAGGCACTGCTCTGACCCGCTACGAGGCCTGATCGGCCTGCCGCTTTCTCTTTGCAAAGCCCGGTTTTTCCGGGCGTTTTGCATTCTGGAAGCGCCCAAGGACACCAAGGCTTGACTGATAGGGGACAATAGCGGCTTCCGTTTTGGACTACACAGAATATTTGGCGCTATGGCTGGCAGCACCCTCGGTCTCTTGTTCACCGTGACGAACTTTGGCGAATCGCATGGCCCGGCCATCGGTTGCGTGATCGATGGCTGCCCCCCGGGCATGACGCTGTCCGAAGCCGATATCCAGCCTGATCTGGATCGCCGCCGTCCCGGTACCTCGCGCCACGTCACGCAGCGCAACGAGCCCGATGCGGTCGAGATCCTCAGTGGTGTCTACGAAGGCAAGACCACCGGCGCGCCGATCGCCCTGCTGATCCGCAACACCGATCAGCGCAGCAAGGACTACGGCAACATCCTGCAGACCTTCCGTCCGGGCCACGCTGACTACACTTATTGGCACAAGTACGGCATCCGCGACCCACGTGGTGGTGGCCGCTCTTCGGCTCGCATGACGGCGCCCATGGTGGCAGCTGGCGCCGTGGCCAAGAAGTGGCTGCGCGAGCAGTTCGGCACCGAGATCCGCGCCTGCATGACGCAACTGGGTACGATGCCCATTGCGTTTGAAGGCTGGGAACACGTGCCCAACAACCCTTTCTTTGCGCCCAATGTCAGCCAGATCGATGCGCTGGAAGCCTATATGGATGAGCTGCGCAAGGACGGCGATTCTTGCGGTGCCAAGCTGATCGTGGAAGCCTCGGGCGTGCCGGTTGGCTTGGGCGAGCCGCTGTTTGACAAGCTGGATGCCGACATTGCCTACGCGATGATGGGCATCAATGCGGTCAAGGGTGTGGAGATCGGTGCAGGCTTCGAGAGCGTGAGCCAGCGTGGTACCGTGCATGGCGACGAGCTGTATCCGGATGGATTTGCCTCCAACCATGCCGGCGGCGTGCTGGGTGGCATCTCTACAGGTCAGGACATCCGCGTGGCGATCGCCATCAAGCCGACCAGCTCGATCCGCTCGCCTCGCCAGTCCATTGACCTGAACGGGCAGCCGGCCACGGTCGAGACCTTCGGGCGCCACGATCCCTGCGTGGGCATCCGTGCCACGCCGATCGCCGAGGCGATGCTGGCGCTGGTGCTGATCGACCACGCCTTGCGCCACCGTGCGCAATGTGGTGATGTGAAGGTGGATACGCCGCGCATCCCGGCGCACCGCTGATGCCTGCACCCGCCTTGCTGGCAGCATGAAAAAAGGGACCTGCGGGTCCCTTTGTGTTTTCAGCCAGGCGCTTGCTCAGCGCTGGAGTTCACTGGCGGCTTCGGGGCGCTCAATCAGTTCGATTTTGTAGCCATCGGGATCCGTGAGGAAGGCGATGACGGTGGTTCCACCTTTGATCGCGCCCGCTTCACGCACCACAGCGCCGCCCAATGTGGCGGTCTTGATGCGGGCGGCATCGCACACGGCGGCGGCGTTGTCCACGCCGATGGCGATGTGGCCGTAGGCCGTGCCCAACTCATATTGCTCGACGCCGTAGTTGTAGGTCAACTCAATCTCTGCGTGTTCCGGGTTGCGTCCATAGCCCAGAAACGCCAGTGTGTATTGCTGCTCCGGGCGATCCGTGGTGCGCAGCAGGGTCATGCCCAGCACTTGGGTGTAGAAGTCGATCGAGCGCTGGAGATGGCCAACGCGCAGCATGGTGTGCAGCAATCGCATGATGAGCTTGTTGTTTGCTGGTGATGGGATGATGGGGCTGGAAGCCTAGGCCATTGTGGCAGCCACGACCTTACCTTGCCATGGGCACGGGTTTGATCAATTGCACGGGCAACCAACCTCGAACACTGTTGAGCAGGGCGAGGCCTTCTGCCCGGTCCAGATCGGCGATGGTCAGCTTGTGCTCCGTGAGCAAGCCGTCGGCCAGCGCGCGCGCGCGCATCACGCCTGGCAGCAGTCCTGCCGAGTGTGGTGGGGTGTACCAATGGCCATCGAGTTTGAGGGCCAGGTTGCCAATCGTGAATTCGGTGAGTTCACCAGCTGCATTGAAGAGCAGGGTGTCGAAGATGCCTTCTGGTGGTTTGAACTCGCCGTAGATGGCGCGCCGCGTGGTTTTGTGGCGGATGAAATCGTCCGCAGCAGGCATGGGCCGATCGGCCAGTTGCACGCTCAGTGTGGCTTGATCCTCAGGCGATGGCCCGGTCTTGGTGATGGCGCCGGGCCCGCTCAACTCGCTGGCCTGGGCATCGACTTGACCGTTCACAGAAAGCAGCAGACGCACGCGATGCACACCTTGCGGGTGAGCCAGACAGAGATTGGCGAGCGCTTGTCTCACGCCTTGTTCGATCTGATCGTTCCAATGCCAGCCGAAGTGGCGGGCACTGCCGGCCAGTCGTTGAACGTGCAGATCCAGGCGATCAATCCGGCCCGCGTCAATGCGCAGTGACTCCAGTAATTGGAAGGGGCTGTCCGCACGCGTCAGAAAGGCTTGCTTGGCACGCCACTCGGCCACCTCGCCGATGGGTGTGGCATCCAGCGTGATGCCACTGCCGATGCCGCAATGGGCAGACCAGGGTGCCGGTGGTGGCGGCGTGTGGATGCACACGGTGCGGATGGGTACATTGAAGGTGACCCTGCCACCCGGTGCCATCAGGCCAACGGCCCCGCAGTACACGCCGCGTGCAGTGCGCTCCAGCCGTGCGATGTGGTGCATGGCCTGGCGTTTGGGGGCACCCGTGACCGAGCCACAAGGGAACAGCGCCTTGAAGGCCTGGCTGAGTGTCAGGCCAGCCTTGCTGTGCGCCGTGACCGTGGAGGTCATCTGCCAGACGGTAGGCAGGGCCTGCACATCGAACAGGGAGGGCACCTTGACGCTGCCCACTTCAGCGATGCGGGACAGGTCATTGCGCAGCAAGTCCACGATCATCAGGTTTTCTGCGCGTTCCTTGACGCTGGTGCGCAGGTGTTCAGCCGCAGCGGCGTCGGCCTGCGCATCCAGCCCACGTGCCGCGGTGCCTTTCATCGGCCTGGTGGTGAGCGTTTCGCCATCCCAATCGAAGAACAACTCGGGCGAGACGCTCAACACGGCGCCCGGAGCGCGGCAGGCGGCACGTGCGTCCAGCATCAAGCCATAGCCTTGAGGCTGGCTGCGGCGCAGGGCCATGAAGTAGGGCCACAGCGAGGCGGGCTCGCCTTCATAGTGAGCGTGCCGTTGCGTGGTCAGATTGACCTGGTAGACCTCACCCGCGCGGATCAGATCGTGGATTTGTTCAATGCGTTTTTGCGCCAGCGCGTCATCCAGATCCGCTTGCCATGGGCCTGTCGACCAGTTCGTACCAGAGGGCACGATCTCATCGCCCGACCAGGGTTGTGCTTCATCGAACACGGCCCACACGGCATAAGGCTGGCCCGGTGGCAGCGCCTTGACAGGCAGATGAGGATCCAGGCCTGGCGCCGCTTCATAAGCCACCCAGCCGACGCACCATTGGCCCTGTTGAGACAAGGCGTGTGCCGCATCCAGCAGCCCGGCTACCTGGGATGGATCATGCGCCACCAGCCAGCGCACCGGACGCTCGAAACGCCAGCGCTGGCGAGGGCCATCCTGCCCCTCGTGCCCGGGAAAATCCAGCAGGGCCGTGGGCAGGTTCGGGTCTTGATCAAGCACGGCGATCTGGAGTGATGGCGCTGTAGAGCAGGACGATGCCGACCACGGCAAACAGGCCCAGGCTCCAGAACTCGAACGGTACGCCCAGGATGCTGGCGGCCGCATCCGCACATGAGGCGCGCACTTCAAACACGTTGGGCCAGCGCGTGTCCACGCCGAAGAAGCCAATGATCTTGTCGGCGAAGGTCAAGGCGCATGAAGAAGACTTGGCCGCAACGAAGTGCTGCCACAAGGCTGCTCCGATGCCGCCCAGCGTCAGCGGTATCACCAGTACTGACAGGATGCGGCGCAGTGCGGCAGCAGGCAGGGCCGCAGCCAGCAGGCACAGACCGGTCAGGGCAATGAAGATCAGGCGCTGAAGGATGCACCAGGGGCAGGGCTCCATGCCGAACTTGTGTTGGGCCAGCAAGGCCAGCCCGACGGAGACACCGCAAGCCAGGCCCATGAGGCTCAAGGCAAGACGTGGAGACAGCTTGACCATGTGGCGGCTCGGCTTCAGCGTACTTCAGCGATCAGCTCGATCTCGACGCAGGCGCCCAACGGGATCTGCGCCACGCCAAAGGCGCTGCGAGCATGCACGCCAGCTTCGCCAAACACTTCGCCCAACAACTCGGAGCAGCCGTTGGTGACCAGGTGGTGTTCGGTGAAATCAGGTGCGCTGTTGACCAGGCTCATGACCTTGACGATGCGCACGACCTTGTCCAGGCCACCCGCAGCGACGCTGAGCGTGCCCATCAGATCGATGGCCACGGCACGAGCGGCCTGCTTGCCTTCAGCCGTGTCCATCGTCTTGCCCAACTGACCTGCCCAGACCTGGCCGTTTTTCTTGGCGATGTGGCCAGACAGGAAGACCAGGTTACCGGTGCGCACGAAAGGCACGTAGGCGGCGGCAGGCACGGCCACGGGAGGCAGGGTGATGCCCAGGTCTTGGAGGCGTTGTTCGATGGACATGGTCGGCTTAGATTCAAATGTCGGTTTGTGCCGCGCGTGGCGGCTTGAGCTTCGAATGCTACACCGACTGTTTGACGACAGCTTGGGTGGGGCCTGGATATGGGCTCAGGGCTCAGGCCATTGCGGATAGCGAGGCAGGCCATCGTCCGGTAACTCCCACCAACTGCATTTGGATTCGACATGGGCGTGAAAGGCCGGGCGTGCCTGGATGGGTTCGTCGACGGTGCCGATGCGCACGCGCAGCACACCGGGCAGGCTGTCACGCTCACTGTAGATGGGTGAACCGCAGCATCCGCAGAACCATCGCCGCTTGCCAGGTGTGGCCTCGTAGGCCTTCATCAGATCTTGCCCACCTACCAACTCGAAGTTGCAGGACTGAACAGGCACATTGCTGGCGAACGCTGCGCCCTGCGCTTTTCGGCATTGGCTGCAGTAGCAAATCTGGATGGGCGGCAGTTCACCCCGAATGCGGAATCGAATGCCTCCGCACAAGCAGCTTCCGGTGTTCGTATTCATTTGCAGATTGTGCTGCCAGTCGTCTATCCCTAGTTTGCCATCACCTATCAGGGTGTCTTGAAGCCATTTAACGCGCTCAACAGAATCCCGCAGCCATTGATACAGATGGCTACAAAAAATGGGTGGCCGTGAATGATCGTGTGGTTGGCGTGGACGCTGGCCTGGTTGCTGGGCGTGTTCCGGCAAACGGGGGAAGCTGGCTTGTATCCTGAGTCAGGGTATGAGGTGTTGTCGGTGGCAGCGTTGGTCTGCGTGCTCTGGTGTTGGCTCGTACAGCGGCAACCACCTGCCTCCCGTGTGAAGACGCTACCCATGCTGCGTTGGGTCTGGCCATGTCTGGGGGTGTTGGCCATGGCGTTGATCGGCTGGGCATCCACAGGCTGGCGAGCCAGCGCACGCATGAAGGAAGCTTTGCCTGATGCCTGGGTGGGCCGTGACCTGCAGGTTCTGGTGCAAGTGGAGGGTTTGCCTCAGCCTGTACCGGGCGGTGTCTTGCTGGATGCGCGGGTATTGAAATGGCTGGGGGCGGCAGAGCGCGATACCGCCCCGGCGTGGCAGAAATCCGGGCGCCTGCCCGTCCACTTGAGTTTGCACATGCCCTTGCCAGGTGGTGAGTTGCCGCAATCTGGGCAACAGTGGCAGTTCACCGTGCAACTGCATGCGCCCGATGGGTTGTCCAATCCCGGAGGATATGACGGCACCTTGTCCTATTTCGAGCGCGGTGTTCGTGCCGTGGGCAGCCTTCGCCAGAAAGGCCGCGCGGCTCAGATGGTGAGCGAGCGCCCTGAGCATCCATGGCAAGGTCTGATCGATCGATGGCGCCAGCGCATTCGTACGGTGATTTTTCAGCGTGTGTCCGATCAACGTGCGGCCGGCATCCTGGCCGGTCTGTCCGTGGGCGATCAATCCGCCATCGAGCAGGATGACTGGGACCTGTTTCGCCAAACGGGCATCGCCCATCTGGTGAGCATCAGCGGTGCCCACATCGCCATGTTCGGTTGGATGGCTGCTTTGCTGGTGCGACGCGTCTGGTCCTCGTGGCCACGAGGCATGCACAGATGGCCGGCACCCGATGTCGCGATGTGGGTGGCACTGGTGGCCAGCAGCTTGTATGCGCTGCTCTCAGGTTGGGGTGTGCCGGCTCAGCGAACCGTGCTCATGATGGCTGTGGTGTGTTGTTTGCGCGCAGGCGGGCGGCGCTGGCCTTGGCCTCTGGTCTGCTTGATCAGTGCCGTGGCCTTGACGGCCATGGATCCCTGGTCGATTCGACAGGTGGGCTTCTGGCTGTCCTATATGGCCGTGGCGGTGTTGCTGTCATATGGCTTGAAAGAATCGGCAGGCATGACGGGCGCCGCGCCTTTGGAACCGGGTGCGTCAGAGGGCAAGTCGGGTGGCACGCGCTTGTACAGGTATGTGCTGTCCTGGTCGCGTCGATTGTGGGAAGGCTGTATCAATCTGCTGCGCATTCAGTGCCTGATCACTCTGGCCTTGATGCCCTTGAGCCTGGTGGTGTTCCAGCAGGCATCGATCAGCAGCTTGTTGGCCAATCTGATCGCCATCCCCGTGTTCACGATCGGCATCACGCCGCTGTCACTGTTGGGTGCAATCTGGGCGCCGTGCTGGGATCTGGGTGTCTGGCTCATCAATGGCTTGATGAGTTTGCTCGCCGACCTTGTGCGGGTATGGCCAGCCATGGCCGCATCGCCCGTGCTGCCGTGGTGGGTCGCCTTGTGCTGCGTGTTGGCTGGCGCAGCATTGGCTTTGCCCATGCATTGGCGCTGGCGACTTGGTCTGCTGCCCTTTGGTTTGTCGCTTTTTCATTTGCCCCAGAGCTGGCATATGGTGCCGGCACCACGAGCAGGCGTCTTTTCACTGGTGGCCGCCGATGTAGGGCAGGGTACGGCGGTGTTGGTTCGCACGGCCCGTCACGCGCTGTTGTTTGACACGGGCCCACGCGTT
>NZ_SCTN01000016.1 GCF_004297345.1 Aquabacterium sp.
CTGGCGTCCACCATGCGCTGCTTGTGGCGCAAAAGGTCAGCAACCTTGTTCTTCAAGATGGCGAACACCCAGGTCTTGATCGCGGCACGCCCGGCAAAACGCTGCGCCCCCGTCCAGGCACCGGCCAGGGCCTCCTGCACGGCATCTTCAGCCAGATGACCATCACCCAGGTGCAGGCGTGCGAACTTGATCATCTGGGTGCGCAATGCCGCCAGAAAGCCTGGATCGTTCAGGCCTTGCCTGTCAGCGCCAGGAGCTGCAAGGCCAGAAGCGGCTGAAGCCGACACAGTCTGGTCGGCTTCGTCTTCTGGATCAGTCATCAATGCAGGGCTGTCGCTGGACATGGTGGGCTGCGGGATCAAGCAGCCCCCACTGTAACGTCAAGCCAAGGTCAGGCGGCGGCGTCTTCAGCCTCAAAGTCCACTTTGTCGCGTACCGCGCAGCCGGGGCAGGCCCATTCATCGGGAATCAGTTTCCAGGGCGTGCCGGGCTTGAAGCCCTCATGGGGCTCGCCTTTGGCTTCGTCATACACGTAGCCGCAGTTGGGGCAGCGGTAGGTCATGTGGAGGTCTCCTCGGTAGCCGGCGTGGTTCGCCGGTCAGATCTCGAAATCAGGCTTGGGCTCAGGCCTTCTGGGCAGCCAGCTGGCGCGCATCTTCGGCGTAACGCTTCATCAGCGCTTCGCGGCGTGGCGCATACCAGTTGATGCGGCTCATGTCGCCCTTGTAGTGAGCCAGCACGCGCTTGTTCATGATCGCGTACCAGATGGGCGGGAAGTAGGCCAGGGTGATCATGCCGGCGTAGCCAGAGGGCAATTGCGGGCTGTTCTCGAAGTGGCGCAGGGCCTGGTACTTGCGAGTCGGGTTCGCGTGGTGATCGCTGTGGCGCTGCAGGTGATACAGGAAGAGATTGGTCACCATGTGGTTGCTGTTCCACGAGTGCTCGGGCTCGCAGCGCTCATAGCGACCATCAGCCTTTTTCTGACGGCACAGGCCGTAGTGCTCCAGGTAGTTCACCACTTCGAGCAGGTGAAAACCGTAAATGGCCTGGATGATCAGGAAGGGCAAGGCGGCCCAGCCCAGCGCGGCGATCACAGCGGCAAACAACACCACCGACATGCCCCAGGATTGCAGGTTCTCGTTGTCCGCGCTCCAGACGCCCTTGCCCAGACGAGCCAGGCGTTCGCTTTCGAGGTGCCAGGCCGAACGCACGCTGCCGATTACGGTACGCGGCAGGAAGGCCCAGAAGGATTCGCCAAAGCGCGAGCTGGCGGGATCCTCAGGCGTGGCCACGTTCTTGTGGTGACCACGGTTGTGCTCGACATAGAAGTGGCCGTAGAAGGTGGGCGACAACGAGATGCGCGCCAGCCAGCGGTCCAGCTTGTCCTTCTTGTGACCCAGCTCATGCGAGGTGTTGATGGCGATGCCATTGACCATGCCCACGCTCAGCGCCAGGCCCACCACGTGGTACCAGGGCAGATCGGATGTCACGGCCAACCAGGCGCCAAAGACGGTCACACCCAACTGCAAAGGCACGAAGGCGTACAGCACCCAGCTGTAATAGCGGTCACTTTCCAGGCCTTGCAAGGCGCCGTCGGGGGGGTTCTCGGCATCTTCACCGAAGGCCCAGTCCAGCATCGGCAGGATCACGTGCACCAGCCCCACGACAAACCACAGCGTCCAGATGGCCTTGGTCTGCATGAACACATACAACATGGCGATCCCGATGGCGGGCACGGCAGGGCCGAGCAACCACAGGAACCGTTTGGGGTCAGCCCACTTCTGTGCGGGGGCCGTGCTGACACTGGCGTTGGACATCGCTTCAATCTCCTTCAAGTGATGCCAGTGTCATCAATTTGATCTAGATCAGGAAGAGGCAAAAGTCCGGAGGGCCATCGCGATACGCCGGCATCCAATCAGGAAAAACCCGAGGTCCATCAAAGTTTGCACAATCTCGGCGTTTGACACCTGAACCCCGGATTTTCGGCATGCGCTTTCGTTGGCCTTTCGTGGCATTCTGAGCCACTATGGACAGTCTCAGCCTGATTTTGGACGACATGCACTTTGACGGTGTGGTGTTCGCGTCCACGCACAATTCCACGCCATGGGCGTGGCATCTGGCGACGCCGGGTCTGGCGGCCTTCCACATGGTCACCAATGGCCAGGCCTGGTTGATCCGCGAAGGTGAAGAGCCCCTGCTGCTGCAGACAGGTGACCTGATTGTGCTGCCCGCAGGCTGCATGCACCGCATCCAGGACAAGCCACAAACCATGGCCGTGGCACAGGATCTGGTGCCCTTCATGGCCAAGTCCGAACTGGAGCCGCAGCGGCACGGTGGCCAGGGCGAACCCAAGTGCGATCTGATCAGTGGTCACGCGCGTTTTGACGTGGACATGGCCGCCCCCTTGATCGCAGCCCTGCCCAGCACGCTGCATGTGCGCGGCCTGGGTGAAGCGCCGCCCGTGTGGCTGGCCATTGGCTTGCAGTTCCTGGCGCACGAGGTGTCATCGCCTCGCCCGGCCCAGCAGGCCATCATCAACCGCCTGGGTGACATCCTCTTCATGGAGTGCATCCGTGACTATGTCGAAGCGGTACCGGAAGGCTCCGGCAACTGGCTGGCAGCACTCAAGGACCGCGCCCTGTCGAACGCCCTGGCCAATATGCACCGCGATCCGCGTCGCAACTGGACGGTGCCAGAGTTGGCTCAACAGGCCTGCCTGTCACGCTCGGCCTTTGCTGACCGCTTCAGCCAGACCTTGGGCGAACCACCCCTGACTTACCTGACGCGCCACCGCATGCGCCTGGCAGCGCGCCAGTTGGCCAACTCAGGACTGTCGATCAGCAAGATTGCCGATCAGGTGGGATACGCCTCCGAGGCGGCCTTCAGCCAGGCCTTCAAGCGCGAGTACGGTGCCTCACCCTCGGCCTGGCGGCAACAAAGGCTGAGCGCGCTAGACACCCACGGCACCCCTCGCGGCCAAACCGACACCGATCCTCCCAATGAAAAAGCCGCAGCTTGAGGCTGCGGCTTTTGAGCGTCGCTTTGTGCGACGGTCAGCGCAAAGCTGACCTCATCGGATCGGGGCTCAGACGGCCTTGCGACGACGCGCGACCATACCCAGCACAGCCAGGCCACCGAACACCATGGCATAGGCTTCGGGCTCAGGTACAGCGCCCGTGAAGCTCAGGTCATCCACGGCGTACACGCCGACCTGAGGCGTGACGCGCACACTGGCAATGCCCAACCCGCTGACCGACAACTGCTGCCAGACGCTGGACGAGTTGATCGTCGAAGTGGCCACCGTGGCACCGTGACGATCGAAAGCCGTCAGCGAGATCGTGCCGCCATTGCTGTTGGCCGCCCAGAGGGACACGGCCGACTGCAGCGCACTGAAAGTGATGTCTTCCACACCGGAGATGCCATTGACACCCGAGTTGAAGGCCAGGAAATCCGTGCCGCTACGGGCGTTGAAACCAAAGCCGCCGCTCTGGTTCAGGATGGAGCCGCCTGTGCCGCCCACGCCACTGAAGCTCACGCCCAGACCGGCGTAAGCATTGCTCAGCGGCGAGGTGTAGACGAAGCAGCACGGTGCATTGCTGCCCTCAAAGTCGATGGTGGTGGTTGTCGCAGCAAAACCGCTTGCAGGCAAAGCCGCAACAACAGCCGCGACGGCCACAATGGAACGCAAAGTCTGGAATGGACGCATGGAATCTCCCGATTAATGAAGAAATGGCAGCAGATGACGCTGCCAATCAGATATCGGGAAAAAATACCACGTCAGGCAGCCAACAGGTAGTGCCATCCGACATTTTTCAAGGGATGACGCACCCCTCATACAAGGGGGGCCACCCCAACCGTTCAGCGGCGAGTGGTACCGCTGCCACCCAACAAGGCAGCCACCTTGCGCTTGGGTTTGATAAAGCGTGACAGGCCTGTGCCGCTGCTGCTCGATGGCGTAGCGGTCGCTGCCTTGTCTTCCCAGACTGGATCGGCGGAAGGGTCCGGTTCGTAGGGCTTGTCAAAGAAGGGATCGCTGGGCTGACGACGTGGCGCAGGACGCAGCGCACGCGCAGGCTCGCGTGTTTCACGCGACTCGCGGGCTGACGCACCAAAGCCACCTTCGGAACGATCTCCGCCGCCTTCCGAGCGCTCACGGCGGTAGCCGCCACGGTCACCACGGTCGCCGCGGCGATCACCGTCCAACTCGAAGGCTTCGACGTCGATCTTCTTCTTGATCAGCTTCTCGATGTCGGCCATCAAGCGGGCGTCAGAACCCGTCACAAGCGACACGGCCAGACCGCTGGCGCCAGCGCGACCGGTACGGCCAATGCGGTGCACATAGTCTTCGGCGTTGAAGGGGATGTCGAAGTTGAACACGGCAGGCAGGGCGGCGATGTCGATGCCACGTGCGGCCACGTCGGTGGCCACGAGCAGGTCCATCTCGCCGGCCTTGAAGGCCGCCAGGGCCTTCATGCGCTCTTCTTGCGATTTGTCGCCGTGCAAGGCGGTGGTGCGCAGGCCATCGCGCTCGAACGTGCGCGCCAGGCGGGCGGCGCCCAGCTTGGAGTTCACGAAGACGATGCTTTGCGTGATGCCGCGGTCGCGCAAGATCTGGCGGATCACGTGGCGCTTGGCGTCGTCATCGACCTTGTAGAAACGCTGCTCGACGTTGGTGGCCGTCTGGTTGGGACGGGCCACTTCGACCAGGATCGGGTTCTGCAGGTAGCTCTGCGCCAGCTTCTTGATCTCGGGCGAAAAGGTGGCCGAGAACAGTAGGGTCTGGCGCTGCTTGGGCAGGTAGCTCAGGATGCGCTGCAGGTCGGGCAGGAAGCCGATGTCCAGCATGCGGTCAGCCTCGTCCAGCACCACGTACTCGACTTGCGACAGGTTGCAGTTCTTGGCTTCGATGTGGTCGATCAGGCGGCCCGGGGTGGCAATCAGCACCTCGACACCGGCCTTGAGCTCCAGCGTCTGCTCTTTCATGTTCATGCCACCGAACACGACGGCCGAACGCAGATTGGATTTGCTGGCGTACTTCTTGACGTTGTCCGCCACCTGTACGGCCAGTTCACGCGTGGGCGCCAACACGATGGCACGCACAGGGTGACGGGCCGGCGACACGCTGGCGTTCTCGTGCTTCATCATCTTTTGAAGCAGCGGGATAGAGAAGGCAGCCGTCTTGCCTGTGCCGGTCTGTGCGGCGCCCATGACATCACGGCCAGCCAGCACCAAGGGGATGGCCTTGGCCTGGATCGGCGTCATCGTCGGGTAGTCGATGGCCCGCAGCAGTTTAGGATCCAGCGGCAATGTGTCGAATCGCGCTGGAAGGTCTTCAGGAGTGGCGTCGGGCAGGACGGCGGCGATATCGGCAAGCTCGGCCGCAAGAGAGGTATTCGAATTCATCGGTTGCGGATTATCCGCTTGTTGCTGCATTTTTGCGCAATTTAATTGAGGGGGAAGAATCAGAAGGTGTATCCGACCTGCGTCTGGGTGCCGCCGTGGGCCGCCTCGCACTGTTCCAGCAGATGCGCCAGCGGGCCCAGGCCCTGGTAACGCGAGGCCACGCGATGGGCGTACGTCCAGACGCGGGGGATGTCATCCAAGTACTGGCGTTTGCCGTCGCGCAGGGCCAGGCGCGCGAAGATGCCCAGCACCTTGAGGTGGCGCTGCAGGCCCATCCACTCAAAATCACGCCAGAAATCGCTGAAGTCTTCGGACAGCGGCAGGCCGGCTTTGCGGGCCTTTTCCCAGTAGCGCACGGCGTAGTCCAGTTGGATATCCTCATCCCAGATCACATAGGCGTCTCGCAGCAGGGAAACCAGGTCGTAGGTAACGGGGCCCCACACCGCATCCTGAAAATCGATCACGCCCGGGCGCGCCTTCGGGTCGGCAGGATCGGCCATCAGATTGCGCGAGTGGTAATCGCGGTGCACCAACACCGTGGGCTGGCTCAAGACCTGCGATTTGATCAGCGCAAAGGCCTGCGTCAGTTGGGTTTGCTGCTGACCGGTCAGGGTCTGGCCGCGCAACTTGTCGATGTACCACTCGGGGAACAGATCCAGTTCACGCTGCAGCAAGGCGTCGTCATACGGCGGCAAGGCCTGGGTGCCTTCGCCGTTCGCCACGCCCTGCAGGCGCACCAGTTCATCAATGGCAGCCAGGTAGCGGGCGCGGTTGGCGGAGGCGGGCGCGTGGTCGTAATCAGTGGCCTCCAGGGTGGCCAGGAAGGTGTGCTCGCCCAGGTCGCTCAGGAGCATGAAGCCTTGAGGCTCATCCCAGGCCAGGATGTGGGGCACGTTGACGCCGCCGGCATCGAGCAGGCGATCGACCGCCACGAAGGGTTTGCAGTCCTCCTTGTCTGGCGGGGCGTCCATGATGATGAAGCTGCCCTTGGCCTCGCCTTGCACTGCATCCACCCGGAAATAGCGGCGAAAGCTGGCGTCCGCGCTGGCCGAGCGTACGGTTTCGGGCTTCAGCCCGTGCGCGGGTGCCACGGCAGCCAACCAGGCGGCAAACGCCTGCTGGCGAGCCGCGTCGGCCCAGTGGATATCGGTAGAAAGGGAAGTCGACACGTTGGTCATGAGTGAGGCAATCCAGATAAATGCCGGCCCGCATGCACCGGTCTGACCCAGAACAGCCGGCGAAAGGCGGGCAACATGAAATAATGCGCCGATTCTAGGCAAGGCCGGCTCACTGTGATGAAAGGCCCATGCCGCAGCCCCACACTGCGACACCGAAGCGCAACCCCAGCCCAGTGACCGTGACCACCAGACAGGCCCGCCTCAGCTTATTGACGCCCCAGCACCCAGCCAAGGCCGCCTTGCGCCTGCGCTGGACACCCATTGCCGTGGCGGCCGGCCTGCTGGCAGCGCAGATCGCCTGGCAGGATGTGGCACAAGCCGATGGCGCACCGACGACCGCCGCACCCGGTGCGACAAGCGGCACCGTCCCGCTGCGCCTGAGCTTCAGCCTGCCCGCCCCTCAAGGCGACACGCACAACGGCAAGCTGCCGCTGTACTTCGAGGCCGACAACCTGGAGGGCGAAGCCGACTCACGCACCCGCGCGACCGGTTCCGTGCGTCTGCGCCAGGGCGGCCTGACCGTACGCGCCGACGAGTTGACCCACACGCAGGCCGACAACACCGCCCGGGCCATGGGGCACGTGGTGATCACCCGCAACAGCAACATCTTCAGTGGCCCGGAGTTGATGCTCAAGCTGGACACGCTGGAGGGTGAATTCATCCGCCCGCATTTCTGGTTTGCGCGCACCAAGGCTGGCGGTCAGGCCGATCTGGTCGAATTCCTGGGCGCCAATCGCCTGCGAGCCAGCAAAACCACCTACAGCAGTTGCACACCTGATGACTTGCCGGACGGCACGCCAGGCGAGCCTGACTGGTCGCTCAAAACACGCAGCATCTACCTGGATTTCGATGCCAACGAGGGTACGGCCGACAACGCCGTGATCTGGTTCAAGGGCGTGCCCATCCTGGCCGCACCAACGCTGACCTTCCCGCTCAATGACGCCCGCAAGTCGGGCTGGCTGCCACCCAGCTTTGATTTCGACAGCAAAAGCGGCTTCGAGCTGTCAGCCCCCTACTACTGGAACATCGCGCCGGACAAGGACCTGACCCTGGCGCCCACGCTGTCGGTACGCCGTGGCGCCGGCATGGATGCGGAATACCGCTACCTGGCCCCGCACGACGAAGGCACCCTGCACGTGGTGGGCCTGCCCGACGACCGCGTGGCCATGCGCTCGCGTGGCCTGGTGGACTTTGCCCACAAGGGCAACCTCAATGGCGGCAACCTGCTGTCGCAAACCAATTACGAGTTGCGCTGGCTGCGCGTCTCGGACGACGACTACTGGAAAGACTTCCCGCACGGCCTGCCTACACTGACGCCGCGTCTGTATGACAGCCACGCCAACATCGAGCGACAGTTGAACTCGCGCAACTGGGGCCTGGGCGACAGCCAGACCACCTTGTACGGCGGCGTCCAGAGCTGGCAGACCCTGCGTGACCGAGACCCTCTGACGGATCCCACGCTCAGCAACATCGACACGCCATATCGCCGCGAGCCCCAACTGGGCATCCGCAGCCGCAGCGGCAACGACACAGGCGTGATGTGGACGATGCAGGGCGAGTTCAACCGCTTCACCAATGCCGACCCCAACAAGCCCATTGGCAACCGCGTGCACGCAGTGGGACAAGTCGGCCAGAGCTTCAACCTGGGTGGGTTGAGCCTGACACCACGCCTGAGCCTCAACGGCACCAGTTATGACATGGACCAGGCCATGGCCAACGGCAACCGCAGCGCATCCCGTGTCTTGCCTACCTTCAGCCTGGAATCCGGCCTCGTGATGGAGCGGCCGCTGCATGTCTTCAGCCGTGACCTGACCCAGACCCTGGAGCCGCGTATCCAGTACGTGCGCACGCCTTACAAAGACCAGAGCTTCCTGCCCCTGTTCGACAGCGCGCCCCGCGACTTCAACCAGTACGCCATCTACAGCGAGAACGCCTTCACCGGCAGCGACCGCATCTCTGACGCCAACCAGGTCACCGTGGGTGTGACATCCCGTCTGCTGGACAACAACACCGGTGTCGAAGCGGCACGCGTCGGTCTGGTGCAAAAGCTCCTGCTGGCCGACCAGCGCGTCAACCCGGATGGCCCGGATCCGATCACCCAGCGCCTGTCCGATCTGCTGCTGTTGGGCTCAACCTCGGTGATTCCCAACTGGAACCTGGACGGCTCGGCGCAGTTCAACGCCCAGAACCACGCCATGTCGCGCGGCCTGATGGGCGTGCGCTACTCGCCCGGCCCCTGGCGCACGGTTGGCGCAGCCTACCGCTACACCCGCGATGCCAGCGAACAACTGGATCTGGGCTGGCAATGGCCTCTGGCAGGGAGCGTGCCGTCCACCACGGCCCAGGTGCGCAACGAAGCACTCAATGACCCGCTCAACCTCTCTGGCCGCCGCCCCATCAATGGCAACGCCTGCGGCGGCACCTGGTACAGCGTGGGCCGCATGAGCTACAGCTTGCGAGACAACCGCCTGACCGACTCCCTCATCGGCTTTGAATACGACGCTGGCTGCTGGATTGGCCGCGTGGTGGCCGAACGGGTGTCCGTGGGCCGCGCCCAGGCCTCCACCCGCCTGATGTTCCAGCTGGAACTCGCCGGCCTGTCGCGCATCAGCCTGGGCTCCAACCCTCTGCGCACCTTGAGGGACAATATCCCCGGCTATCGACTGCTGCACGATGACAGCACCACGACGGCTTCAACCGGTTCTTCGCCCATTACGACAGATGACTGATCACACCCCCTCGACACGCAGCGCTGCACGCACACACCGCCCTGTGCGCGCCAAGGCCTTGAGCGCCCTGGTACATGGCATTTGCCTGAGCCTGCTGGTCGGCACGGTCGCGCCTGCCTGGGCTCAGTTCAAGGCCTCGCCTGCCGTCACGCCGCGCATTCCGGGCAACCGCAGCTTGAGCACCGAACTCAAGATCGAAGGCATGCAGACCACGACGGACTACATCCTGGCCGTGGTCAACCAGGAGCCCATCACCCACACGGATGTGGACAAGCGCGTGGCCCGCATCACCGATACGGCACCGGCTGGCTCGCGACTGCCGCCACCGGAAGACCTGCGCCAGCAAGTGCTGGATGCGCTGATCGATGAAAAGGTGCAGCTTTCTCAAGCTCGCACCATCGGCATGGACATCTCTGACCAGGAAATCGACGCGTCCATCGAGAACATCGCCGCGCAAAACCAGTTGACTCTGGAAGACCTGCGCAAACGCATGCAGGCTGACGGCCTGGACTTCCAGCGCTACCGCAACAGCTTGCGCGAACAGTTGCTGCTGCAACGCTTGCGCGAGCGCGAAGTCAACAGCCGCATCCAGATCACCGAAGAAGAGTTGACGACCTTCATGAAGGAAGACCCGGCTGCGCAGGCGGAGATCTCTCTGAATGTGGCTCACATCCTGATCGCTGTTCCTGAAAAGGCCACGCAAGTGCAACTGGCCGCCCTGCAAACCAAAGCCCAGGCCATTCAGGAACGCGCAGCCCAAGGCGCCAACTTCGCGCAACTAGCCAAGGACAACTCGGCAGATACGAACACCAAGGACCAAGGTGGCGCCCTGGGGCTGCGCCCCGTCAGCCGCCTGCCAGAACTGTTCGTGGTCGCCGCATCCAAACTCAAGGTCGGGCAAGTGGCACCGGTGATGCGCTCCAACGCGGGCTTTCACATCGTCAAGCTGATCGAGCGGGAAAACAGCGCTCAGGCCACCTACACACAACAGCGCGCCCGCCACATCCTGCTGCGCACCAATCCGCAGGTACCTGCCCGCGAGCAGATCGACCGCATGAACGATATCCGCAAGCAGATCGTGGGCGGCCAGACCAGCTTTGCCCAGATGGCGCGCCAGTACTCGGAAGACGGCAGCGGCGCACGTGGCGGCGACCTGGGTTGGGCAGCGCCTGGCCAGTTCGTGCCCGAGTTCGAAAAAGCGCTCACGGCCTTGCAACCTGGCCAGATCTCGGAGCCCGTGGTCAGCCGCTACGGCGTGCACCTGATCCAGCTGATCGAACGCCGAGAAGTGCAGTTGACCGAACAACAGCAGCGCGAAGCCGCCCGCTCAGTGCTGCGTGAACGCCGCTTCGAACCCACGTATGAAGAGTGGGCCCGCGAACTGCGTGCCGCAGCCTATATCGAGATGCGTGATGCGCCCTGATCGCCCCTCTTCCAAGCCCGCGCACCGCCCCGGCGGCAAGCGCCCCGTGCAAGGCGGCGGCGGCCACATCGCCCGCAAACGCTTCGGCCAGAACTTTCTGGTCGATCTGGGTGTGATTGACGAGATCGTGCGGGCCATCTCGCCCAAACCTGGTCAGACTCTGATCGAGATCGGACCCGGCCTGGGGGCGCTGACCAATCCCGTGGTCGAGCGCAGCGAACACCTCACCGTGATCGAACTGGACCGCGACCTGGCGGCCCGACTGCGCAAGCGCACCGAGCTGACCGTTATCGAATCCGACGTGCTCAAGGTGGACTTCGGCCAGATCGCCCAGGAACGCGGACAGAAGCTGCGCGTGATCGGCAACCTGCCCTACAACATCTCCAGCCCCATCCTCTTTCACCTGCTGCCCTGGGCATCACAAGTGGAAGATCAGCACTTCATGCTGCAAAAAGAAGTGGTAGACCGCATGGTGGCCTCACCAGGCAGCAAGGACTTCGGCCGCCTGAGCGTGATGTTGCAGTGGCGTTACGACATGGAATGCGTTGTGGACGTGCCGCCGGAATCCTTCGATCCGCCACCGAAGGTGGACTCTGCTGTGGTGCGCATGGTGCCCCTGGCTGAGCCACCCAAGGTGGATCCGCAAGTGCTTGAGAGCATGGTGGCGCTCGCCTTCTCGCAACGCCGCAAGATCTTGCGCAACACGCTGGGCGCCTGGATTGACGAGCACGGCTTGCAGACCGATTTCGATCTGCAACGCCGCGCGGAAGAAGTGCCGGTCAGCGAGTTTGTCGCGCTGGCAGCGCTGAAGTCTGCCAGCGGCAACTGAGCCTGTTGGCCTCGGCCTGAGCAGATCAGGGCATGCGACGGCGGGCAACACCCGCCACAATGCCCAGCCCAGCCAAGGCCAAGGCCAGCGATTCAGGTTCCGGTACTGTCGCCACACCGTAGCTGCCTACGAAGCTGCCGCCATAAGACTTTCCAAACACCGCAATGGTGTGAAAGCCGGCCAGCACAGGCGCGGAGAACGCGTAATAGTCGTTCAAGCCTGGCAGAAGATCCGGCACGCTGTTGCCATCCACGAGCACCTTGAAGATGTCGTAACCGGCCTTGCCCGTGAACGACGACATCACCGAGCCGGTCAACAAGCCCGCATCGGACGCAAAGCCCGTCAGGTAGGTTGACGACGAGCTGACAAAGCTGCCGTCCACATCTTCGGCACGGGCGCCCGTCGCCAGAACTGAAAGGGCCAGAGCCATCCACACTGCTGTACGTTTCATGACACGCTCCAAAAATGACTACGCAAGCAGTCATGCACGTTACGTACCAGCGTTTACCCTTGGTTTTGCACCACAACAGCACGACCACCGCACTTCGCAGCGTCCAGCTACGCTGCACCGCACCATAAAGCTCACTAAACTCACTGCATGAAAACCTACCTTGTTGGCGGCGCCGTGCGCGACCGGCTGCTTGGCCGCACCAGCGGTGATCACGACTGGGTGGTCGTGGGCGCGACACCAGAGGCCATGAGCAAGCAAGGCTTCATGCCCGTGGGCAAGGACTTCCCCGAGATCGGAA
>NZ_SCTN01000571.1 GCF_004297345.1 Aquabacterium sp.
GGTAGTGCTCTTTGAAAGCACCACCTTCGACGTGCTGCGTCATGCCCAGCATCGTGATGTAGTCATCGGCAGTTTTCATGGCGAGCCCTTGGTGATCAGACTACAAAAAATGCTGAGCTGGAGGGGCGCAGAAAACCCACGAGCCCAACACCGAAACACTTGTCAATCATCCAACTTGCGCGTTGATGCTTTCATCCGACCTGAAGTGACTTCAAGATGGACCTCCTGCCTGAAAGACTCCTTGTCGCCCGAAATCGATTGCGTGAACGACAGTTGCCCAGATGCCTCATCAACTTCGATGGCATCAATCAGTTCACTGAACCGATCGATGTCCATACTGATCGACTTCAAACAACTCTGCACAAGAAAGTCTCCCCTGACCACGCCCACTGATTTTTTGACGTTAATGAGCACGAGGTGATCTTCATGGCCCGCACCGCAAAAACTTGCGTCCCCTCTCGTTCGAGAGGCTTCCCGCAGCAATAGCCATCGCGAGGAATCCGCCTGTCCTACACCCATTTTCAGAGGCAAGAAAGCTGCCTCTTCGGCACGGCGTAGTCGCAGCAGCAGGGGCCGCTCAACTTTTACTCGTGCGCTGTCAGTCTTGATACCGGCATGATTGCCTACCAACACTCCCCAGTCTTGGTCGACTCCAGCAAATGCCGTATGGCAAGCAATCGTCGACAAGGCCAAGCCAAGAAGAACCTTACACAGGTCATTCAGCAGCAATGTGGTCCGCATAGCAAACGCCTGTATAGGTCCATGGATGCTCTTTCGATTGCCCTGCCTTGCCTTGTCCATAAGTTGAAGCATCCCTTTTGTGCAAGTCGTCAGCTGATTTTTCAGCGTTGTCTTCCACGCTCGTGTTCCAACCGATATTGCCGGCAGTGTCATCACACAGTATGTCTGGGTTTCGTATCCACAGCTTCCCTTTGGGATCCCACTTGTGATACACCCCGCCGTTGTAACGGCTAAAAGTTTCAAGCTGGAGTTGCTCATCCGTAAAGCTGTTCTTGCCTTGGCGACTTAGATAGTTCCGCGCCTCGTTTCGCTTCGAATGGTAGAGCTTCAAGCCACCTTTGGCGTTTTCCTTCCAGTTCCAAGCCTGTTCATATGTTGGGACAGGCGTGGTTAATTGTGCCAACCCATAACCTTTGTCAAACGCCACCACGGGCTCGCCGTCAGCATTGATGAATTGCTTGCCCTTGGCCTCATGATGAAGGATCTTCTCGTAGCCTTTTGCCTCTTCGAGCGTAGCAACAAAGGCGTCAAGCTTTTCTCTTGATGGGTTCGTCCCTTTGATATAGACGGTACGTAAAAAGACTTCGTCCTCCGTCGCCATTTCAACGGTTAGCGTGCCCCCGAGTACTTGACCGCCAAACGCACATGGCCACTTTGGAGCGCTGGTTTCAGCCACACCGTTCGCAGCAAAAGAACCGACTTTGCTACCCCGACGCCCGGACTCTGACAGGCCGCTCACTTTAGCTTCCCAAGTGATCTTCCATTTCCATT
>NZ_SCTN01000157.1 GCF_004297345.1 Aquabacterium sp.
CTGGGCGCCTTGTTGGCGCTGAGAAGCGCAGTGGGGAAGTGGGCACGCGCAGCGTGCTTCGTCATCTGACTCGCCGGAGCTGTTTGACCGGAGCGGCCATCAGGCCGCGCAGGGAGTTCTCCGGCGCCACCTCCTCGCGAGCATCGCAAGGGCGTCCCGCTTGCAAAGCGGGACCGCCAACAATGAAGCCCTGCCAGATACCGGCTCAGCCCCCGCCTCGCGTTGTTGCGTCAAATCGCAGCAGCCCCCGCATGAGCCAGTCCATCAACCAACCAGTCAGTCAGTCAAACAAACAAACAAACCCCGACGATCACACCGAATTCTTCAACACCGTCAACGTCCGCTCCCCTCCCGGGAAGCTATGCCGCACTATCCGCACAGCCACGGTTGCCAATTGAACAGGCAAGCTGCCCGTGTTGTAAGGTACCCCATACCGCTGGCACACATCCCGCACACGCGGTGCCACATCGGCATACCGCCGTGCCGGCATATCAGGATAGAGATGATGTTCGATCTGATGGCTCAGGTTGCCCGTCATGATGTGGAACAACTTGCCACCGCTGATATTGCTCGAACCCAGAATCTGCCGCAGATACCAATGCCCCTTGTGCTCACCCTCCACCAGCGCAGGATCAAAGGTGTGCACGCCCGCCGTGAAGTGGCCGCAGAAGATCACCACGAACGTCCACACATTGCGGATCACATTGGCCAGCACGTTGCCCAGCAGCACGGCCAGCAAACCCTTCATGAGCCCCGCGCCGCATACCAGCGACACCAGCCCGCCCAGCAAAGGCCACAGCACAAAGTCCTTCTTGATCTGCATCCACATCTTGGCCTTCACGTTGGGCCACAGCGTCTGGATGCGCAGCTTCGTGGCTTCACGGTTGGTGCGCAGCCGTTCGAACTCCATGTTGTGGATGGCAATCGCCCATTCGAACAACAAGGCCACCAGCACAGCGTAAGGCGCCTGCGTCAGGTAGCGTGGCTCCCATGGTGTCTCGGCAGACAGGCGCAACATGCCGTAGCCAAAGTCCCGATCCAGCTCCTGCACATTGGTGTAGTGATGGTGCATGTAGTTGTGGAAGTGCCGCCAGTCTTCCTTGCTGCAGGTGCTGTCCCACTCATGTGATTTACCATCGAAGCGCGGGTCGTTCATCCAGTCGTACTGACCGTGCATGACGTTGTGCCCGAACTCCATGTTCTGCAGGCATTTGGACAAGCCCAGCAGCACGGCGCCCAGCCAGAAGGTTGGCAGCCAAGGCGTGGTCAGCAACAATGCCCGGCCAGCAGCCTCGAACGAACGGATCACCCACAACAAGCGCGTGATGTAGCGCGCATCCTTCACGCCGACTTTGGCCATGGTCTCGCGACGGATGTCGTCGAGCTCACGCGCAAAGTCGTCCAGCGCCTGAGTGGTCTGAGGGCCAGGGCAGGTCTGACCGGTGATGCTTGTCATGAGATACCGATCAGCAATGGTGATGACGCAGGGAGACAGAGACCACCTTGCGGAAGCCTTCTGTCAGGTTTGTCAGATAGAAATGGCGGCTGGAACAGGCCCGCTCAAGCCCGCTCAGGCAGGATTGATTCCACCTCGATGTGCACGGCCTTCTGCGGGCCACCGGGCAGGCTGTAGCGCGCAATGCGCTTGAACACCGTGGCCATTTGCCAGGCGAAGTTGCCCGTGTTGTAGGGGATGCCGTACTTGGCGCACACCGCACGCACCTTGGGGGCCATCTCGATGTAGCGGTTGGCTGGGATGTCCGGGTAGAGATGGTGCTCGACCTGGTGCGACAGGTTGCCGCTCAGCAGGTGCATCAGCTTGCCGCCCGAGATGTTGCTCGAACCCAGGATCTGGCGCAGGTACCACTGGCCCTTGGTCTCGCCTTCGATCGACTCGCGGCTGAAGGTGTAGATGTCTTCCGTGAAGTGACCGCAGAAGATGATGGCCCAGGCCCACACATTGCGGATCAGGTTGCCCACCACATGGCCAGCCAGCACAGCCATCGCGGTGTCAACAGCATGGCCAAAGCACGCGCCCACAGCCAGGCCAACCAGCGGCCAGCCGATGTAGTCACGGCGAATCACCTTCCAGATCTTGGCGCGAACCAGCAGCCATTGCGGGCGCACGTCCGACCACTTCCGGCGGCCGATCACGACCTTGTCAATCTGCATGTCATGGATGGCCACGAACCATTCGAAGAACAGCGCCAGCAGGGCGGTCAGGGCCAGCTGGAAGGGGTGCAGCCAGCTCCAGCGCAGATCGGACGACAGGCGCAGCATGCCGTAGCCAAAGTCGCGGTCCTTGCCGATGACGTTGGTGTAGGTGTGGTGCACGAAGTTGTGCGCGTGGCGCCATTCTTCCTTGGGGCAGGTGTTGTCCCACTCGAAGGTGTCGCCATGAAAGCGCGGGTCATTCATGAAGTTGAACTGGCCGTGCATCACGTTGTGGCCCAACTCCATGTTGTCGATGATCTTGGCGATACCCAGGATGAAGGCGCCCAGCAGCCACGTAGGCGGGAACCAGCCGAACATCAACAGGCCGCGGCCCAGGATTTCGCAGGTGCGTACCGTGAGCAGGATGCCCTTGATGTAGCGGGCATCACGCTCGCCCAGTGTCTGGCGGTGTTCTGCACCGATGGCGTCGAGTTCCTTCTCGAAGGCTTGCAACTCTTCGAAGGTCTTGGGGCCAATTTGCATGGTCTTCGTATTCATGGCGCGATCAGTTCAAGGATTCAAGATCAAGGTCGCTCATGGCGCTGCTCACGCACAGGCGAATGGGCTGGCCTTCGCCGTCAATGCGCTCGCCTGAGGTCAGGTCACGCACCGAGCCATGGTTGAGGCGGCAGGTGCATTCGTGGCAGATGCCTTGACGGCAGCCGTGCTTGATGGACAGGCCGGCCGTCTCGCCGGCGATCAGCAGTGTCTGGTCGCCAGGGGCCTGGAAGGCTTGCGCCACGGCATCGCGCACGATGCGCACTTCGTGTCGTGCATGCGGATCGCCGCTGGGGCGGGCGGGTGCAAACGCTTCCAGATGCAAGCGCGCTGCGATGCCTGCGTCTTTCCAGTTGGCTGTGGCGGCTTCTTTCCACAAGGCACGTGCCGCATCCATCAAAGGGGCGGGGCCGCAGCAATAGGCAGGGATCTTCGTCCAGTTGGGCACGATGCGGCCCAGCAATTCGGCGTCCAGCACCTGCTGGGTAGCTGGCGTGGCGTTGGCGGTAGAAGGGCGGCCAGAGTTATCAGATGGCGTGTTGGCCACGCTGTCGATCGCCACGTACTGGAAGCCTGACCACGACGTGGCGAGCTTGTCCAACGCCTTGGCGAAGATGCGGTCATCGCGGCTGCGCGCGAAGTAGATCAAAGTGGCCTTGGTCTTGGGGAAGTGGCGTTGCAGGTGCTCCAGCATGGCCATGCTGGGCGTGATCCCGCTGCCGCCCGCCATGAACAGCACTTCGGCTGGCAAAGGTGAAGGAAGCGTGAATGTGCCGCCAGCCTGCTCGATCTCCAGGAACTGGCCCACGCGCACCTTCTCATTGAGATGGTTGGACACCAGGCCGCCCGGTTGACGCTGCACCGTGATGGCAAAACGGTTGGCATGACCTTCCACCGCGCGGGGCGAGTAGGCCCGGCGGTGCCGCACACCGTTGATGACCACACCGATCATCACGAACTGGCCAGGTTCCAGGCCCTTGAAGGCGGGCCCGGCTTGCAGCACCAGCGTGGTGGCGGTGCCTGTTTCCACCTGACGCGCGACGATGCGGGCTTGAAGGCGGTGCACGGTCAACAGGGGGTTGATCAGGCTGAGGGTGTCGTCAAAGGCCAGGGGGCTGATTCCCAGGTGGGAAAGCCAGCCCGACAGACGGGCCGCTGCCGCAGTGGGCAAAGGGACGGTGGAAGACTCAGCCATGTTTCTCTCTCTCCAGTACTGCCAATCTGACACGGCCTTCTTTTATGTATGAAGCCTGTGTAATGCAATTCGGTATCTCCAGGCTGAAGATTAGCGATCGTTGGGGGGACGTCACAACGGGGGAAGTCCTTGAAAGGGCTTGGCATCCCCGTGAATGAGGGGCGTTAAGGGGCGTGCGAGTGATGTGCATCAACATGTTTTCGGTCACAGCGATGGCCTTGTGAGTCGTTAACCTCATCCCGCGCCTGCAATAATTAGGGACACATCACTGTGGATGAGGAGACCCCATGGCACGACTTCCGCGTCTGGGTGTGGCCGGCTGGCCGCATCTGGTGGTTCAGCGCGTGCACGATGGCCAATTGCTGGCCCGTGACGAGCAGGACGGCCTGGCGATCCTGGAAACGCTGAAGGACGCCAGTCGGCAGCACGGCCTGTCCATCCATGCCTACTGCCTGGCACCAGATCACCTGCATCTGCTGGCCACACCATCGACCGATGAGGCTTTGAGCCTGGTCATGCAGGCCTTGGGCAGGCGCTATGTGGCGGCCTATAACCGCCGCCATGGGCGCCAGGGCGGCCTCTGGGCGGGGCGCTATCGGGCCACCGTGCTGGACCCGGCGCAGTACTTGCTTGATGCCATGGTCTTTGTGGAGTCGCATGCCTGGCGGGCCGGGCAGGTGAGCAGGGTGGAAGACGACCGCTGGAGCAGCGTGCGTCACCACCTGGGCATCAAGACCGATCCTTTGATCTCGGATCACGCCCTGTTCTGGGGCTTGGGCAACACCCCCTTCGAGCGCGATGCGGCCTGGCGCCGCCGGCTGGAGCTTGGTTTGGGCATGTCTCAGGTACAGAACATGGCGCAAGCCGTGCACAAGGGATGGGCTTTGATGCCAAACGACGTGGCCAGCAAGCTGGAGGCCTCGGCGGGGCGTCGGATGACACCTCGCCCACGTGGCCGCCCGCGCAAGCCTGCCTCCAGCATCGACAACGCCACAGATTTTTGATCTGTCCCTATTTGATTGCCGTGAAATCGTTCCCGCTTGCTTAAATGTGATCTGACCCTGATTATTAATTCTTGAAAACCCTCGGATTCGGGCGTATCCTTGCCGGTCCCTCGCGTTGTTTTTCCACACTAACTTCTGGAGCGCCCTCATGAGCCAGGCGACTTCGGGAACCTCGTTCCCCATCAAACCCGTGTCTGACGCTGCAACCACTTCCGTGGCTACCGCGCAAGAAATCAAGGCCGCAGCCGAACTGGGCATGTACGCCAACGCCGAGCACGACGCTTGCGGCGTCGGCTTCGTGGCTCACATCAAGGGCCAGAAGGCGCACAGCATCGTGCAACAGGGTCTGCAGATCCTGGAAAACATCGACCACCGTGGTGCCGTGGGTGCCGACCCGCTGATGGGCGACGGTGCCGGCCTGCTGATCCAGATCCCCGACGAGTTCTACCGTGCCGAAATGGCCAAGCAGGGCGTGGAGTTGCCTCCCCCTGGCGAGTACGGCGTCGGCATGATCTTCCTGCCCAAGGAAAGCGCTTCCCGCCAGGCTTGCGAGCAAGAGCTCGAGCGCGCCATCAAGGCCGAAGGCCAGGTGCTGCTGGGCTGGCGTGATGTGCCCGTGGATGCCGACATGCCCATGTCGCCCACCGTGCGCGAAAAAGAGCCTGTCATCCGCCAGGTCTTCGTTGGCCGTGGCCACGACATCCTGGTGCCCGATGCCCTGGAGCGCAAGCTCTATGTCATCCGCAAGACGGCGTCCACCAAGATCCAGAGCCTGAACCTGACCCACGGTTCCGAGTACTACGTGCCCAGCATGTCGTGCCGCACCATCATCTACAAGGGTCTGCTGCTGGCTGACCAGGTCGGCAAGTACTACAACGACCTCAAGGATGAGCGCGTGACCTCGGCCCTGGCCCTGGTGCACCAACGCTTCTCGACCAACACCTTCCCTGAATGGCCGCTGGCTCACCCTTACCGCATGGTCGCCCACAACGGCGAAATCAACACGGTCAAGGGCAACTTCAACTGGATGCGCGCCCGCGAAGGCGTGATGAAGTCGCCTGTGCTGGGCGATGACCTGAAGAAGCTGTACCCCATCAGCCTGGACGGCCAGTCCGACACGGCCACGTTCGACAACGCGCTCGAACTGCTGACCATGTCCGGCTACCCGCTGGCTCAAGCCGCCATGATGATGATCCCGGAAGCCTGGGAACAGCACACCACCATGGACGAGCGTCGTCGTGCTTTCTATGAGTACCACGCTGCCATGATGGAGCCATGGGACGGCCCCGCCGCCATGGTCTTCACCGACGGCCGCCAGATCGGCGCCACGCTGGACCGCAACGGTCTGCGTCCCGCTCGTTTCATCATCACCGATGACGACCTGGTCGTGCTGGCCTCCGAATCCGGCGTGCTGCCCATCCCCGAGAACAAGATCGTCAAGAAGTGGCGTCTGCAACCGGGCAAGATGTTCCTGATCGACTTCGAACAAGGTCGCATCATCGAAGACGAAGAGCTCAAGGCTCAGTACGCTTCGGCCAAGCCTTACCGCCAGTGGATCGAGAACGTCCGCATCAAGCTCGACACCATCGATGCCAAGGGCACTGCAGGTGAGTTCGGCGAATCGTTGCTGGACCGTCAACAGGCTTTCGGCTTCACACAAGAAGACCTGAAGTTCCTGATGGCCCCAATGGCCACCAACGGTGAAGAAGCCACCGGCTCCATGGGCAATGACTCGCCCCTGGCCGTGCTGTCCGACAAGAACAAGCCGCTGTACAACTACTTCAAGCAGTTGTTCGCCCAGGTGACGAACCCACCGATCGACCCGATCCGCGAAGCCGTGGTGATGTCGCTGGTGTCCTTCGTTGGTCCCAAGCCCAATCTGCTGGACATCAACGCGGTGAACCCGCCGATGCGCCTCGAGTTGTCCCAGCCTGTGCTGGACTTCGACGACATGGCCCGTCTGCGCAACATCGAAAAGCACACCGGCGGCAAGTTCAAGCCTTACGAGATCGACATCACCTATCCGGCCGCATGGGGCCACGAAGGTGTGGAAGCTCGCCTGGCCTCGCTGTGTGCTGAAGCCGTGGAAGCCATCCAGTCCGGTCACAACATCATGATCGTGACCGATCGCAAGATGGACCGCGCCAACATCGCCATCCCCGCGCTGCTGGCTCTGTCGGCGATCCACCATCACCTGGTCCGCAAGGGTCTGCGTACCTCGGCTGGCCTGGTTGTGGAAACCGGTACCGCCCGTGAAGTGCACCACTTCGCCGTGCTGGCTGGTTACGGTGCCGAAGCCGTTCACCCCTACCTGGCACTGGAAACCTTGACCGGCATGGCCAAGGATCTGCCTGGCGATCTGTCGGCTGACAAGGCGATCTACAACTACGTCAAGGCCATCGGCAAGGGTCTCTCGAAGATCATGTCGAAGATGGGCATCAGCACGTACATGTCGTACTGCGGCGCTCAGATCTTCGAAGCCATCGGCCTGAACAAGGAACTGATCGACAAGTACTTCCGTGGCACCCCCACGCAAGTCGGCGGCATCGGCGTGTTTGAAGTGGCTGAAGAAGCCATTCGCAACCACACGGCCGCTTTCGGTAACGACCCCGTGCTGGCCAACATGCTGGACGCTGGCGGTGAATACGCCTGGCGTACCCGCGGTGAAGAGCACATGTGGACGCCCGACGCGATCGCCAAGCTGCAGCACGCTACCCGTGCCGGCAAGTTCGACACGTACAAGGAATACGCCCAGATCATCAACGATCAAAGCAAGCGTCACCTGACCCTGCGCGGCCTGTTCGAGTTCAAGATCGATCCGACCAAGGCGATCCCGCTGGAAGAAGTCGAACCCGCATCTGAAATCGTCCGACGCTTTGCCACTGGCGCCATGTCGCTGGGCTCGATCTCGACCGAAGCCCACTCGACCCTGGCCCTGGCCATGAACCGCATCGGCGGCAAGTCGAACACCGGCGAAGGTGGCGAAGACGAGAACCGTTATCGCAACGAGCTCAAGGGCATCAAGATCGCTGCTGGCACCAAGGTGTCGGACGTGGTGGGTGCCTCGCGCATCGAAGCCGACTACGAGATGAAGGAAGGCGACAGCCTGCGCTCGAAGATCAAGCAAGTGGCTTCCGGCCGCTTTGGCGTGACGACCGAGTACCTGGTGTCGGCCGACCAGATCCAGATCAAGATGGCTCAGGGCGCCAAGCCCGGTGAAGGTGGTCAGTTGCCTGGTGGCAAGGTGTCCGACTACATCGGCAAGCTGCGTCACTCCGTGCCGGGCGTGGGTCTGATTTCGCCACCACCTCACCACGACATCTACTCGATCGAAGACCTGGCTCAGCTGATCCACGATCTGAAGAACGTCAACCCCAAGGCTGACATCTCCGTCAAGCTGGTGTCCGAAGTGGGCGTGGGTACTGTGGCAACCGGCGTGGCCAAGGCCAAGGCCGACCACATCGTGATCGCTGGTCACGACGGCGGTACGGGCGCGTCGCCCTGGTCCTCGATCAAGCACTGCGGCACGCCGTGGGAACTGGGTCTGGCTGAAACGCAGCAGACTCTGGTGCTGAACCGCCTGCGCGGTCGCGTTCGTGTGCAGACCGACGGTCAGCTCAAGACTGGCCGTGACGTGGTGATCGGTGGCCTGCTGGGCGCCGATGAATTCGGCTTCGCGACCGCACCGCTGGTCGTCGAGGGCTGCATCATGATGCGCAAGTGCCACCTGAACACCTGCCCGGTGGGCGTGGCCACGCAAGACCCCGTCCTGCGCAAGAAGTTCTCCGGCAAGCCTGAGCACGTCGTGAACTACTTCTTCTTCGTGGCCGAAGAAGCTCGTCAGATCATGGCTCAACTGGGCATCAAGAAGTTCGACGACCTGATCGGCCGCGCCGACCTGCTCGACATGCGCAAGGGCGTGGAGCACTGGAAGGCTCAAGGCCTGGACTTCAGCCGCGTCTTCGCGCTGCCCCCAGTGCCTGCTGACGTGCCCCGTCTGCACGTGGACACGCAAGATCACGGCTTGGACAAGGCGCTGGACGTGCGCCTCATCGAGAAGGCCCAGCCCGCCATCCAGCGTGGCGAGAAGGTCCAGTTCATGGAAGAGGCTCGCAACGTCAACCGCACCGTCGGCGCCATGCTGTCGGGCGAGCTGATCAAGCACCATCCGGACGGCCTGCCTGACCAGACCGTGTTCATCCAGATGGAAGGCACGGGCGGCCAGTCCTTCGGCGCCTTCCTGGCCAAGGGCATCACCCTGTACCTGATCGGTGAAGCCAACGACTACACCGGCAAGGGTCTGTCGGGTGGTCGCGTGGTGGTGCGTCCGAGCATCGACTTCCGTGGCAACGCCACCGACAACATCATCGTCGGCAACACCGTGCTGTACGGTGCCACCGAAGGTGAAGCCTTCTTCCGCGGTGTGGGCGGCGAGCGCTTTGGCGTGCGTCTGTCCGGTGCCACGGCAGTTGTTGAAGGCACGGGCGACCACGGTTGCGAATACATGACCGGTGGTACGGTCGTGGTGCTGGGCAAGACTGGCCGCAACTTCGCTGCCGGTATGTCCGGTGGCATGGCCTACGTCTACGACGAAGACGGCCAGTTCGCCAAGCGCGTCAACACCGCCCAGGTCTCCCTGGAGAAGGTGCTGCCTGCCGCCGAGCAAGCCGATGCTGGTATCCCGATGCACAAGGGTGTTGCTGACGAAGCCGCGCTCAAGAAGCTCATCGAAGACCACCACCGCTGGACCGGTTCGCTGCGTGCCCGCGAGATCCTGGACAACTGGTCGATTGCCATGGCCAAGTTCGTCAAGGTGTTCCCGCATGAGTACCGCCGCGCGCTGACCGAAATGGGCGCCAAGCAAGAAGCAACCGCCACCATCGCCAAGGCAAAGAGCGATGACGGCAAGTCGAAGTCCGGCAAGGCCAAGGCCTGAACCGACGTGGAGTGAATTGAAATGGGAAAAGTCACTGGCTTTCTGGAATTCGAGCGTCTGGAAGAGGGCTACGAGCCCGTTGAAAAGCGCGTCAAGAACTACAAGGAATTCGTCATTGGTCTGAAGCCTGAAGAGGCCAAGATCCAGGGCGCACGTTGCATGGACTGCGGCACACCGTTTTGCAACAACGGCTGCCCGGTCAACAACATCATTCCGGACTTCAACGATCTGGTTTACCGCAACGACTGGAAGAATGCGATCGAGGTGCTGCACTCGACCAACAACTTCCCCGACTTCACCGGTCGTGTCTGCCCGGCACCTTGTGAAGCCGCTTGCGTGCTGAACATCAACAACGACGCCGTCGGCATCAAGTCGATCGAACACTCGATCGTTGACCGCGCCTGGGCTGAAGGCTGGATCAAGCCTCAGCCTGCTGCTGTCAAGACCGGCAAGAAGATTGCTGTCGTGGGCTCCGGCCCTGCCGGCATGGCCGCGGCTCAGCAACTGGCTCGCGCCGGTCACGCTGTCACTGTGTTCGAGAAGAACGACACCATCGGTGGCTTGCTGCGTTTCGGCATCCCCGACTTCAAGTTCGACAAGTCGCACATCGACAAGCGCGTCAAGCAGATGGAAGCAGAAGGCGTGGTCTTCAAGACCAACACCATCGTCGGCGAGATGCCCAAGGGCTCCAAGGTCACCAACTGGGCCAAGGACACCGTCACCCCCGAGCAACTCAACAAGGAGTTCGATGCGGTGATCCTGGCTGGTGGCGCCGAGCAATCGCGTGACCTGCCTGTGCCCGGTCGCGATCTGGCTGGCATCCACTTCGCGATGGAGTTCCTGCCTCAGCAGAACCGCATCAACGCTGGCGGCAAGGTCAAGGACCAGATCATGGCCACGGGCAATAACGTGATCGTGATCGGCGGCGGCGACACCGGTTCTGACTGCGTGGGCACCTCCAACCGCCACGGCGCCAAGAGCGTGATCCAGTTCGAGCTGATGCCTCAGCCTCCCGAGCAGGAAAACAAGGAACTGACCTGGCCTTACTGGCCGATCAAGATGCGCACTTCTTCGAGCCACGAAGAAGGTTGCGATCGCGAGTTCGCCATCGCCACGAAGGAATTCATGGGCGAAAACGGCAAGGTCACCGCTGTGAAGACCGTGCGCGTCGAGTTCAAGGACGGCAAGTTCAACGAAGTGGCCGGTTCCGAGCAAATCCTGAAGGCAGACCTGGTGCTGTTGGCCATGGGCTTCACCAACCCGGTGGAAACCATGCTGACGGGCTTCGGCGTCGACAAGGATGCCCGCGGCAACGCCAAGGCTTCGACCGATGCTGGCGGCTATCGCACCAACGTGGCCAAGGTTTTCGCTGCTGGCGACGTGCGCCGTGGTCAATCGCTGGTGGTCTGGGCCATCCGCGAAGGCCGCCAGGCTGCCCGTGAGGTGGATGCATTCCTGATGGGCTCGACCACGCTGCCCCGATAAACACCGTTTATTGGCCTTTCGCCTGTTGTGCTCACCCATCGGAGGGACCGGCAGACGGAGCGTGAATACCCTATCATCGGAGGGGCCGGCGCTATGCCGGCCCTTTTTCTTTTCTGCTCCACCACCAGTGTCCCCAGATGTCTGAACCAGACGTGTCCACACCGTTGCCCGTGAATGCCGTCGAGTTGCGCGCCGTGACTTGCGGCTATGGCGATCGGGTCATCCTGGAGAACATTGATCTGGTCGTGCCTCGCGGCAGCGTGGTCGCCCTCATGGGTACCTCGGGTGGCGGCAAGACCACCGTGTTGCGCCTGATCGGTGGGCAGATCAAAGCCAAGGCCGGGCAGGTGCTGGTCAATGGGCAGGATGTGGCCAAGCTGGACGCCGATGGCCTGATGGCCGCGCGTCGTCGCATGGGCATGCTGTTCCAGTTCGGCGCTCTGTTCACCGATCTGACCGTGTTCGAGAACGTGGCCTTCCCGTTGCGCGAGCACACCAATCTGCCCGAATCCATCCTGCGCGATCTGGTCCTGATGAAGCTCAATGCCGTGGGCCTGCGTGGCGCACGCGATCTGATGCCCAGCGAGGTATCGGGCGGCATGTCGCGCCGTGTGGCGCTGGCTCGTGCCATGGCGCTGGACCCCGAGTTGATGCTGTATGACGAGCCCTTCGCGGGGCTGGATCCCATCTCCATGGGCATTGCCGCACGCCTGATTCGTGAGCTCAACGACACAATGGGCCTGACCAGCATCGTGGTCTCGCATGACGTGGAGGAGACCTTCCTGATCGCCGATCACATCGTGCTGCTGGCCAATGGCCGCATCGTGGCGCAGGGTACGCCCGGCGAGATGCGCGCCAGCGAAGATCCGCTGGTCAAGCAGTTCGTGCATGCCGCGCCTGATGGTCCGGTTCGTTTCCATTACCCTGCGGCTGAGGCAGGTCAAGATTTCGGGGTGCGCGGATGATCAACTGGCTCAACCCGGCCTATGTCGGGCGTGCAACGCGCTCCAAGCTGGCTGACATGGGCTATGGCGCCCGGTTGTTCCTGCGCCTGTTGACCACGCTGGGTGCCACCTTGCGCCGCCCGCGTCTGCTGTCCGAGCAAATCTTCTTCCTGGGCAATTACTCGCTGGCCATCATCCTGGTGTCCGGGCTGTTCGTGGGCTTCGTGCTGGGCTTGCAGGGTTACTACATCCTGCAGCGCTATGGTTCCAGCGAGGCGCTGGGTCTGATGGTGGCGCTCTCCCTCGTGCGTGAACTGGGCCCTGTGGTGGCCGCCTTGCTGTTTGCCGGTCGTGCTGGTACGGCCTTGACTGCCGGCATTGGCTTGATGAAAGCCGGTGAGCAACTGGCCGCGATGGAAATGATGGCCGTGGACCCGATTCAGCGCGTGCTGGCGCCTCGTTTCTGGGGTGGCGTGATCGCGATGCCCCTGCTGGGCGCCGTGTTCTCAGCTGTCGG
>NZ_SCTN01000158.1 GCF_004297345.1 Aquabacterium sp.
TGGCCATGGTGGCGTCGCCAGTTCGGCTGATGGCGTGACGCAATTGCTGCATGCTGACGGCACGGCGGCACAGGTGGGCGTGATTCGCGGAGGTTTGGTGATCACAGAAAAGAGCAATGCCGTGGAGACGGTGAAGCTGGATGATCGTGGCGCCGTGTTCGGTGCTGTCAGCTCAGTGGCTGACATTCCTGCCAATGTGGACACGCCGCTGGGCCTGGTCACGCGCGGCAACGAGGCTTACGTCACCATCGCTCATGCCGACGAGATCAGCTTGGTGCGCCACAACAGCGTGCTGACGACCACAGGTTCGGGCACACAACATGCGCCTTGCTGGCTGGCATTGGAAGGCGCCTTCCTCTACTCGGCCAACTCACCGAGCAAGAGCGTGTCGCGCTACGCGGTCTACGGTCAGCACATCGTGCAAGACGCTGCCGTTGTGGCGCAGTTCACTGGCGGCCCGACCGACATTGCCGTGCGCGGCGGCCTGGCAGCTGTCATTGATGCTGCGGGCACACAGTCGCGCGTCTCGGTTTTCAACGTCGATCAGGATGGCAACTTCACGCAGCGCAGCGTGGCGACACTCAACAGCAAGACCACCAATGGCGTGGCCATCGTGGCTGGCGACTAAGCTTGGGTGGCCTGGATCATCTGCAACGTGGATGTATCGGCTCAGGTATTGCTTGCATGAATTCATTCACTTGTGATTGAAATGCAAGCGGCACTTGGGCAGCTAACGACCGCGCGTGAACGTCCGCTTTTGGCCGGGAGTGATATCTCTCGGTCAAGCCATTGAGCAGACGTTGGGTTGAGTTCGTCGCAAGTTGCCTGCTTGACGCAAGACAAGCACCTTCGTCCTCTAGTGGGGCATCTTGTGTGGCCCTCAACTCGATGGGCGTCCATCATGGGCGCACAGGCAACGCTGCTCCTCGCGGGCTGTAAAACAAGGGCAAGATCGTCGGACAGAAGGCCCCGTCTGCCACGGCGACCAAATTGCCTCACGCGTCACCGTGATGCTGCGCGAGACGCATCGTCACGTGCAGTTTGAGGTCACCCAGGCCATCCGGAATGCTCTGCAGGCTTGAATCAAGCAGGCGAGGTTGGAGTCCGAAGCCTTCCTGTTTCCAAGTCCGGCGTGCCTCAATCAATCAAGATATCAGCACCTCCGGGAAGTTGACTCAACAAGTTGGAGCCCACTAGCCGTGATGGTGTAGTGAAACCCGCGGGCGCATCGTGAGTGAGCAAATGGTTCAGTACGGCAAGCGAGCCCGGAATCGTCAGGCTGTAGCCATTGCTCGTTTTCACTCGGGCGATACGCCGCTCGCCCCGCGCGTTGATGGCTTCGCCCCACACGTAAGCAGGCATCCCTGCCCTCGCAACCTCATCGGGGCCTTTGACGGTCTTGGTCACCAAAGCGGCCAGCATGCGTTGCACAGCAGGCAGTTTCATCAGCGGGCCAAACAAGTTGCCCAGTTTCATGCCGAAGATGGAGACTCGCGATCCAGGCACGAACACCGTGATGTTGGGAATGCCCGTGGTGTGAAATGCCGTTGAGACATCGCCCCAAGGCACGGCCACAGCCAAGCGCTCCCCACGGCCAAAATCGATGCGTCGAACCTCATGGGCCAACGGTACGTGGATCAGCTTGCCATCGCGCCGAACACGACCGCCCTGAGGTGCACTCTCAAGCGTTGTCTTCATGGTTCCCGGCGACAGACTGACGGTCGTGTCGAAGCCGAGATGCAGTTCCACCGCATCCGGCAGGGCTTCCTTCAAGGCGGCGGCGACGCAGTCGGTAGGGATGACATCGAAGCCCACACCGGGGCAGAGTACGACGCCGGCCTTGCGTGCATCGGCATCCCTGCGAAAGACTTGCTCGAACACGTCGATCTCGCCGGTGATATCGAGATAGTGCGCGCCTGCCTGAATGCAGGCTTGCACCATGGGCTGGCTTGTCGCAGAGAACGGCCCCGCAGTCAGCAACACCGCCTTGAGGCCTTTGAGTTGCGCCGCGATGCCCGCCGTGCTGTCCAAGTCGAAAATGCGACATTCCAACTTCAACTCATGGGCGAGCCGTTCGACCTTGGCCTTGCTGCGCCCGGCGAGGATGGGCGTCATGCCTCGTGCGACGGCCTCACGGGCGATGAGTTCACCCGTATAGCCATTGGCGCCATAAATCATCCACGACATGTTCCGCCCATCACTTGAAAGGATTGAACGTTCTGCCCATGAGGTAGCTCATCCACAGAGGCATGGGGCGCATCACGATGGTCAGGAATTTGTTGACGCGCCCCGGCACGCAGACGGGTTTGCCCTTCGTCACAGCTGCAATGGCTTCCTCAACCACATCTTCCGGCTGCTGCCAGAGCACGCGTGGCAAACGGTTGGCCGTGTTCCGCGTGCCCATCACATCATGGAACTCGCTGTGGGTGAAGCCCGGGCACAGCGCCGTCACGTGAACGCCATGGGGTTTGAACTCCATGTCCAGTGACTGAGACAACACCAGCACATAGGACTTGATGGCCGAGTAAAGCAGGCTTTCTCCAGGTGGTGACAGCGCGGCCAGCGAGGACACGTTGATGATGCGACCCCAACGCCGCTCGATCATGCCGGGAGCGATGGCATGTGTCAGCTCGGTCAATGTGCTCATCATCAACTGGATCTCACCAGCCAGTGGGGCCCAAGGCGATGCCGCGAATTTCGAGTGCCCTGACAGGCCTGCGTTGTTGACGAGAAAGTCGATGCGCCAACCGAGCCGGTCGAGGTGCGCCATGACGGTCGCGGTTGCGCCTGGGCTGGCAAGGTCCACAGACAAGACCTCGCATTGCACTTGGTGCTGCCTGGCCAACTCGTTGGCCAAGTCTTGCAGGCGGTCACGACGGCGAGCGACCAGCAGCAGGTCGTGGCCTCGCGCGGCCAGTTGACGGGCGAAGGTGGCGCCGATGCCGGCAGATGCGCCGGTGATCAGGGCTTTGCGGCGGGGGGCAGTCACAGCATTGAACCTTTCTTTCTGAAAGCGGGGATCTCTTGATGCACATCGAATCCCTTTTTAGCAAGGCCGATGTGGCCGATGTAGGGGGCGATAGGCCCACGGAGAACGAAGGGCAAAGGAATGCGTCGTTGTCTGTCGGTGAATCCCCAGGTACCGATTCCGAGATAGAGATCCGGCCCCACTTGCCTCACTTCATCCACCATGTGGATGGCACCGCACAAGGATCGAAAGGACGCGTACACCAGCGTGTAAGCTGGGCGCCCGTCATAGCGAGACGGTGCGATCAGTGTTTGCATAGGGAAGCGCTGCACCGTGCGCCCGAAGTGCGCGAACGTGTTGTAACCCTGACCACGCTCGGCAGACAGGGGCTTGAAGGCTTTGCAGAGCCAGTGTCCTGGCGTCAAGGGGTTGTTGACCGTCAGGGTCCCGATGAGGTGCGCCATGGCGCTGGGCTGCGCCAACAAACGGGCTGCGAACTCACCATCCATTTCCTTCACTGTGGGCGCAGGCAGCTTGCCAAACAAGGCCATGAGGTCCTTGAAACCCATCGCCAAAAGATCGGACTCGGTCAATTCAGGGACGGCATGGTGTGCAACATTCATGATCTTGAATACCATTCAACATGACCAACTGTAGCACATGTTGAATATCATTCAAGATGTCATTTAAGATGCAGGCATGGCCAAGAACAAGCGTGAAGTCGACCCAGAAGTGAAGCGGGAGCAGATCGAGGAGGCCGCCTGCGCGCTTTTCCTCATGGATGGTTATGAGTCCACGTCCATGGCCGCAGTGGGCAAGGCGGCGGGTGTGGCACCTAACACTTTGTACTGGTATTTCGCCAGCAAGGATGACCTGCTTGTCGCCATCCTGGATCGCCTTGTCAACCGAGCCGTGACGCAAGTGGCGAGCATGCAGGACTACTCGCTCGGTGACCAACTGACTTGGCTACTGAAAGAGTTTCAGCAGGCCAGCAAACTCATCTCGACGGTTCATTCGCGCCTTGACAGGTCCGAAACGATCCGCGAGTGGCACGATCGCTTTCACGAGATGCTCGACGGGATGTTGGTCCATCAGATGGTGTCCAAGGGGATGTCGCGTACCAAAGCCTCGGTCATGGCCACGGTGGGTACCTATGTGGTCGAGGGGCTGTTGTCCCATCCTCATACATCGCAACAGTTCGACAAGGTAGTCCATTGGCTAGCAGGCAGCGGCAAACTTTGATGTGGCCTGGCTGGGGTATGAGCACAGCAAGCTGGAGTGACTGCCAAGGGTCGGTTCCGCCCGCTCACTTCAAGTCGGACCGGCCATACGGGCCGCTGCCCTTCGATTGGCCGGCCAAGCGAGTTGGCATCAGCAGCATGCGTTACCGCAGCAACTGCGAGTGGGCATCTGACCAAGCAGCTTCCCAGACGAATACTTCCGCCGTCAGCGCATTCATTAGCGTAGCGTCGTTAAGTATCCGGGCGTGGAAACGGCGCAAGTGACGCCTCATCACGCATAGCCGCTGGTATCGAGCCAGCTATGCGCAGAAACAATCCTGGCGCTACTTACTTCTGGCGCGTCAGCCCATTGAGGAACTCGTCGATATCCGGTGTGATTTTGTCCACCAGATTGCTCGCGGTATAAATCAGAAACTGGGTGGAGCCGGATTTGTCCGACGTGTAGTAGCCGATGTAACTCAAGTTGATCCCTTGCACGGTGGCATCGATGCGCATCTTGACGATCTTGTAGTCGTTGACTACTCGATACTCTTGCGAAACAACGCGTGCATTCGGTGCTGTGCGCCGGAGCATTTCAAATGCCAACTGCGGCAGTCGCTCCAGTTCCACCTCAATCTGCTCGGTGATCAGCATGCCGTATAGATCACCTGTCTTCAATTGAAAGCGGTATTCAGCGGGGCTGGTTCCGGTATCGGGCTTCTGGAAAATCCATTTCCGAGGGTCAAGCCAGACAGCAGATTTATTCCTGCCGCTCTTGACCTGGAAGGTCTGGTTGTCTGCTTTTTGAAACAGTCCTTTGTTGATGGCAATGGGCGTGTTGCCTTTATCGCTTTCATTGCTGATGTAGCGCCAGGTGCCATCGTCATTGAGCAGCACAACCGATCCGTTGTCGGTCACGGCGTTCTGGCTGGCAGACGCTTGCATGCACAAGACCATGAGCAAGGTGGCGAGCGCGGCTTGCCTGAGCGTGGGGCGTATGACGATCATCTTGACTCCGTGGATATGCTGGTCCGCCCATCATCTCTGGTGAGTGGGCATGCAAGTATCCACTGAGATCCTTTGTTCAACGCGGGGCGCTGGCGCGATCTGCTCGCAGTGCCCGGAGTTCTGCACGCAAGAACGCAAGCGTTGCGCCTTGTGCCTTTTTGGCATCTTGCTCATAGCGCGCAACGGCTTCGGATCGCAAAGTCACGCATTTTTCAAGCGCGGCGAAATATTTTTCGACCGTATATGTGTTGGGCGTGCCAATGTGCACGTTTCGGATTTCAGACTTGCTCCCATAGCGAGGTAGCAAAACAGACAAGCCTGCCGTGGGTGCCCTGTCCGGCCTGTTGCGAACAATGGGCCCAGATATACCTGGCGGCAAGTCCGAGGTCTTGTTTGCACTGGCCCTTTGCTTGAGTGCCGTGCCAGCTGGGGTGGCTGCAACGCGTGCCAATAACTCGGACAGGGCGTTGATCAAGGACATCTTGGGATCGTGTGATTCGCCATCCGAATACAGTTTCGTGCCTTGGTATCGAACTTGCCAGCCATGCGTCGATGAAGAGTCGATTCGCTGGATGCCTTGTGGTACCTGGAAGCACTGGCCGCCTGGAAGCGTCACTTCACGGGATTTCATGGTTGAGCCTAAATAGTTGAATGCCGACTCCCTTGTGAATTTGCTTCAATTATGCGTGCTACGGCCCGATCTTGTCATACTTCATCGATGAACACGTCACGCAAAGTCAGGGCACGGGGCTACTTGTGTCCTTGTCGGGTAGATTCAATCCGCCGGCACATCGAGGGCACAGGCAGGCTTTGTTAATCAGATCAGGTGGGATCAGTGCCAGTGCCTGGGGGCTGATGGGCGTCGTGGTGCACCAGCAAGCCACGTCGAGATGGCCAGCCTTGGCTGGGGCGCATTGGTTGGCCCCGCCGCAAAGTGGGCAGACGTGGTTGGGAAGTGCTTGAGAGGATTCGGTCACAGGTCAGTCCTGTATCTTGCTTCTGCTAGCTTTCAAACTTGATCGGGATGATTTTCCCTCCAGCCGGCGCAATGTCGAGCCACGTGTGGGCTTGGTTGGTCGTCGCAACTTGGGGGTGTGAAAGGCTTCCGCAACCAGTGTTTCCAGCCGAGAAATCGCATCCGCCTTGTTCTCTTCAAGACTGCGGGACGACTGGGCTTTGATCAGCAGTATCCCGTCTTTGTTCACGCGTGGGCTGGGCAGCGCGAGCAATTTCATCTTGACGTAGGCGGGTAGTGAGGAGTGCTTGATATCAAAGCGGAGTAGCGCTGCGTTGGACACCTTGTTCACGTTTTGCCCACCAGGCCCTTGTGCCCGCAGCGCGGTGAATTCAATCTCGTCCATCAAAGCATGCCATGTCATCTGGCGAGGATAAACTTCTTTTGAAACTTTCGGAAAGCTCAAGGCTCATGGTTCAAATGATGTGTGAACGCCGCGATCTGTGGCGTGTTGTCGCGCCAGTATTGTTGACAGGTTTGTTGGGCGCGGCGCAGCCGGCCTTTGCAACTGATCGCCAGGCCGGCCGCGTGCCTGAGGCCGTACTGGAGGCCGCGCTACCGTCAAGCCATGACGAACCGGATGCCTCTCGCGAAAGTGTTCATGGTGCGCCAGATGGGCCCTCTGATGTGGACATCGAGTCCTTCTTTTTCGAACACCCGGAGTTGTTTGAGCGACGTCGAGTCTATGTGTTGCGCGAGTACATGGTGGCCGTTGCCGATGCGAGCAAGAGCAAGGAACTCCGGGCCAAACTTTATCGTGTCAAGGACGTCAAGGCATTTGAAAAGACGCTAGCCCAAAGCGGCTACAAGTATCAGGTGGGCAGGCAAGGCACCATGGCATCTGAGGCACTGCCTCTGGCCATCGTTGTTCCCTTGAGCAAGGTCAATCCTGGCGAGGCCTTGTACGTGACGGCACGAGATGGATTCAAGGCCTTGTTCGTATTGGCTGCGCAGTACAGCCCTGTCAGCCTGGATCAGGCTCGTCCAGCCATTGCTCAGTTTTTGACCAATACGCGCCGCCGCGATGCGAATGCCAGACCAGGCGACAAGGCGGCAGGCTCCTAGTCTTCGTCGGGCTCCCAATCACCGGCCTCCTGAAATTCTCCGTGTTCTTCGGTCTTTTCGAAAGCGGCATCAATGGGGGCAGACAGAAGCGGAATCACCGATGGATCGATGTTGGCAATCAGGTTGATGTCGTAGGCGCCTTGGTTGTTGGCGTTTTCCATATAGGCGTCACTCTCAAGACCGGACAAGAAGCGCCAGCCGCTGTCACCTGCTGTCAGCGGCGTTTCGCGGTACATGAACCTGACTGGCAAGCCTTGAACGGCGATTTTGTCGGTGGCGATGCAGGTGCCGAGATCCTTGACGAGGGGTTTGATCTGGTCTGAAGGCAGGAAAAGCTTTTTGCTCATGATGTGATGGCGCTGAAAGTTGTGAGGTGTCGTTGGAGGCGCTTAAGCCTTGTCCGCTTGCCTGCTGCGAGCCGCAGCCACCTGCTCGCGCGCAGCCACATGAAAGGACTGAGCTGTTGTGGGGGCCGTACTGTCCGTGTCGTCCCATCTGTTGCGGTAGTCCAGCATGAAGGCCTCATCTGTGGTGCAGGTGGCAGAGCGGGTCGATATGTATTGCTCAAGCTCCCTTCGGAGCTTGCCGTAGCGGATGGCAGCCGCTTTGTATTCGCTGCTTTTTTCCGCATATCCCATGAAGGTCTGCAGCGCTGCCAGTACGGCAGATGCCACGCTGAGCAAGCCTATGACAATCTTGAGCCAGATCTCTGGGTTCGCATCCAGGCTTGCGAAGACAGACGTGCCTACAACCGTGCTGAGTACCACGGTGGGAATGCCCAGGCGTCTGTGCATCTTCTCGCTGTGGTTCGATGCGAGAAATTGTTGAATGTGGGCAATGCGGATACCCACAAGCCATTGGTTGAGTAGTTCAGTCGTATTCATTTTTCATCTGCAAATGAAGGTGACATTGTGAACGCTGCAGCATGTGGCCACGCCGACGCGCGCTTTAGTCCGGTCGCCAACTCGCCGGCGCAAAGTAGGCTCCAGCAGTGTGGGCGGCGTCTATGCCGAGGAAGCGCACGGTATCTGCTCTCAGTGTGAGTGATGGCAACTCATCTGACGATACGAATCTGGCGGCCGTGGTTTCAGTGCCGTCAGGTAAGGGGGCACCTTCTTGCACTTGCGCGCCAAAGACTGTGGCAACCCATGCAATCTGATCGCCGTTGCGGTAGTGGGTCTCGCAACCTTGCCCGCCAACGACACCCATGATGTGCGTCAGCGTAGCGAGAACTTGCGTCTCCTCCCAGACCTCTCTTACCGCTGCATCTGCAGGCGTCTCGCCGGGCTCGATGATGCCGCCAGGTAAGGTCCAGTTGTTTGAATCCCGATCGTGAACCAGCAGTATCTGCCCATGTTTGTTCCTGGCAATCACGACGATGGTGGGCACAAGGATGAGATCGTTTCCAATTTTCTGGCGCAAATCGGCGAGGAAAGGCGGGATGGGCATGTTGAGTTCAATCGTCAGGATGTGCTTGTGATCACCTGCGAGGCGCCTGCAGGCGTGTTCTTGCGTTAACGCAAGACCGTTAATGTTGTCGCGCCTAGCATCGTCAATGTAATGGAGACCTCAAACAAGGAGCGTGGGTCATGGCAACACAAATTCCTCTGCATCACATTTCCAAGCCCAATGTGGGTTGGGGAATCTGCGGCTTTTGTTCCATGATCGCAGCGCTTCACAAGAAGGGCATCCTGAGCCTGGGCGACATCCCGGAGGCTTATCTGCCGGATCTGGAGTTGAGCGTGGTCTTTGATTACCTGGAGAATCTGCAGTCAGAGAACTCGCCGTTGCTGTGGGAGATTCAGGACTTCACGCAGGCCTTTGAGCACACAAAGAACTTTTCTGTCATTGACTATCTGCATCGACGGTATGCCGTTGTGATCGACGAAAAGGACGCGATTGGTGCGGCCATGCCGATCAGGGCCGTGATGGATTTTTTGAAGCGCCATGGTGCCAATCCCTATCAATTGGCGAGCATTGATGAGTCGAAGGGCAACACGATCATCGGTCTGGGTACGGGGCTCAGCTCCGGCCCGAGATGGAAGTGGCAGGGCTTGGCTCACTGGGTCTATATGTATGCGCCGGGCTTCGTCTATCAGGATGGCGAGATGGTCTCCTTGGCTGCGCTCAAGAAAAAGGCGGAGGATCTGGCTGGGGAGACCTGGGTCACCATGTGCCAGATAGGGCTGTGACCCGGGCGCAA
Source organism: Aquabacterium sp. (assembly GCF_004297345.1). GTDB lineage: Bacteria > Pseudomonadota > Gammaproteobacteria > Burkholderiales > Burkholderiaceae_C > Aquabacterium. The sequence continues at coordinate 9,480 of NZ_SCTN01000158.1, forward strand.
AGCCTTCGCTCTTGATGCTCTGAATCAGTCTGGTATGGCGGCTTCAACGAGCTGGGCCAGGAGCTTCAAAGACTCCTGCCAGCCGAGATAGCACGCCTCTTCGGGAATGACTTCAGGAATGCCTTCTTGAACGACATGAAGCGCCGTGCCGCACGACACACTCTTCAACTCGACAGTGACCATGATGAGTCCTGGCAGATTGGGGTCATCGAACTTGTCCGTGTAGCGGATGCGTTCATGGGGCGTCAATTCAAGATATTCGCCGCCAAAGGCATGGCTATGCCCTGTCGTGAAGTTCGTGAAAGACATCTTGAAAGAGCCGCCCACTTTGGCATCCATGTGGTGCATCTTGGCAGTGAAGCCATAGGGTGGTAGCCATTTCACCAGCGCATCGGCATCCAGAAAGGCTCGGTAGAGCCGCTCTGGTGGGGCACGGAAAACGCGATGGAGTCGTACGGTGTGAGTCATGCTTGTAGCCTCTTGTTGAACAGTGTTTATGGACAGGCATGGTCGTCAGTCCGCACAACAGCCTGCTGACCGACCTGCAAGCAGCACCCGCCATGCTTGCTCGTATAGGCCTGCGCTTGCTCGAGCGACGAGAACCATATATTGAGGTAGCCGAAGCCTTGCTGAGCGAGATTGAGGTGGGGTAGTTGTGCGATCGACATTTGGTTCAGCGCTTGGCGATATGACTCCCAGCTTTCATAGCCAGCCTCGACGGCCAACGTGCGCAAAATGTGTTTGCGTTGAACTTGGCCGCGGGTGCGAAAAAGCTCAGGCAAAGAGGCCACGCGAAGTGCCTGGCTGGATTGCAATCGTCGGAGAACGGGCAGGGCGCCGGAGATTGGCCCTCGTGTCGCCAAGCGATGAAGCCTGCGGGCTTCACGCAACACCGCATGCGGTGCGCTGTTTTGGTCAGGAAACTCTGTGGGTGAAATGATGGGCAAGTGCATACCAACTCCTGTAAGACATGGCCTGCTCGCTGTGGGCCACGGAGGGGTATGCAAGCGTGAGCTTGCTTGAAGGGTGCTTGCGCTTTCGCGAGTGGGGCGTCCAGAAAGCCCGAACACCATTCTAGTCAAGCTTTTGCCGCCATGGGCCACTTCAGTTGTTCAGGTGCGCAGCAATGCAGGTACCTAACGAATCAGTTCGATCGAGTTCGATAGCCAGTCGAGCCAGGTTCTGTTCATTGGCTGGCTCGCCGGTGTGGCGAAGGACTTCCTGCGCCGGCTCGGACTGGCGTAAGCGCTGGATCAATTGGCCATTGAATGTGGCGGATTTTCAACCAGGGATGCTGCTTGACTCTAGGGAAAGTACTGGTGCGCCATGTCGTGCGAGAACGCCTGCATGTCGTGGCGACGTCCTCTGCGAAATCTGCTGCCTATCTACACTGGTGTCGCTGGATTTCACATTGAAATAAATGCTTGACCGATTCCAGCCTCTACCGAAAGGAAAGAACGTCATGACGCTGTTAGAACGCATCTCAGTGAAGGTTCTCGGTCCTCTGTCCAAGTATGACAAGGCACTTCCCTACACGTACATGGCAAGGCGACCGATATTTGAGGGGGCAGACGACCATGTTTGGTATCTGGCCGATACGGTTTGTGAGTTGGAGCGAGGTTGAGATATTTGAGGTCTATCGCACAGTTGAGACGCTCATAGGCCGGCACCTCTACATCGATGACGCTGGCCAGTGGATACAGCGTCCAATGTTGTGTGCAGGGTTCTCAGACCGTTACCCTCAGCGTCCTTGCTCCGATGTTCAATGCGCGTTTCGGGATCGTCAATGAGTCTCAATCCGAGATCGGTTCACCTTGTGCTGGCGGCGTCTGCGGGGATGGTTCCGTCGGGACGGGTTGAGCTTTGCGCTGAGCTTTTTCCTCTTTCTTTTGCTTCTTTTGTTGCTCGCGTTGACGCTTCTCGAACTGGTAATTGGGTTTTGCCATGTGGCTTGTTTCCTGGGTAATGTTTGCGCACCTTAACACCATCGCACATCAAGGGGGCGGGAGCGCTTGACGGTCTGCTTCGATGAAGGCGAAGACTTTGCCAAGGGTTGCGGATCGCATTGCTGCCCCTTGACGACGACGGACAACTACAAATGACCAGGGTCTTCCAAGAGTATGGCTTCCCACGTCGAGTTCGGGGTGACAACGGCGCGCCGTTTGGAGCTTGGAGCGCTGGTGCGACTGAGCAAACTCTCAGCTTGGTGGATCTGGCTGGGTGTGATGCCGGAATTCATTGAGCCTGGCAAGCCGCAACAATGCGGCAAGCATGAGCAAAATACATAAATGGCGCCAGGCACAGGAGACCAAATCGCCTAGGGATGGTCTGCATAAACCGCTCGGACATGTGCTTGGCGCCGGCCTGATTGCCTGAGACCATTGAGCCCATGAAGCAGAGCAGCCTTGGATTGGGCGCATCGACGAAGCGCACGCGCCGTCGGGAGTTCCTCGACGAGATGGACCGGGTGGTGCCGTGGTCCGACCTGGTGGCGGAGATCGCGCCGTTCATGCCCGAGGGCAAACGCGGCCGGCCACCGTTCCCGGTTGAGTCCCTGCTGCGCATCCATTTCATGCAGCAGTGGTTCACGCTAGCGACCCTGCGATGGAAGAAGCGCTGCATGACGTGCCGCTGTTCCGTGAGTTTGCAGGGCTGGGCGGTTGGGGCGACAGGTTGCCTGACGAGAGCACCATCCTGCGCTTCCGTCATGTTCTGGAGAAGCACAAGCTGGCTGATCGCATCCTGGCCACCGTCAACCTGTTGTTGGGCGCCAAAGGCCTGATGCTGCGCAGCGGCACGGTGGTCGATGCCACGCTGATCTCGGCGCCGAACTCGACCAAGAACGCCAGCGGTGAGCGCGATCCGCAGATGCACCAAAGCAAGAAGGGCCAGCAGTGGTTCTTCGGCATGAAGGCGCACATCGGCGTGGATGCCGATTCGGGTCTGGTGCATACCGTGCGTGGCACTGCTGGACACGTCAACGATGTGGTCGAGGCCAACAGCTTGCTGCACGGGCAAGAGAGGGGTGTTTTTGCCGACGCGGGCTACCAAGGCGCACACAAGCGGGCCGACGCCAAAGAAGACGTGACGTGGCATGTGGCCATGCGCCCGGGCTTGCGCAAGTTGCTGGACAAGGCTGAGCCCATGGATGCGCTAGCCGAACAGGTCGAGCGCATCAAGGCCAGCATCCGCGCCAAGGTCGAGCACCCGTTCCGCGTCATCAAGCGCCAGTTCGGGCATGTGAAGGTGCGCTTCCGTGGCTTGGCCAAAAACACGGCGCAGTTGCACACGCTGTTCGCGCTGGCCAATCTGTGGATGGTGCGCAGGCGTTTGAGCGGGAACCTGGCATGAGTGCGCCTGCTCCATGGGAAATGGGCGCAAAACGCATCCAAAGCGCCCGCCGGAAGGTCGACCAAATGCCAATCTGCTCATGTCAGCACGCACAACCATGGTCAGTGCTCATTTGTGCAGACCATTCCTAAGCGGTTGTTTTGTGTGGCCTAACGCCCTAGTTAACCGGCACCGAAGCGCGAAGCGCAGAGGGTGCCGACGCAGGCCATGAGAATGCCGAAGGCATGGCCTGTAGTGGCGTCCGCGTTGAACGACCAGTTAGGCTGGGGCGCGCAGGAGAGGGCGTGGATAAGCATATAACCTCTGGGCGTTGTCCCTTGTGCTTGAGTCTAGGCCACAACGGAGCTTCAGCGGATTGCTCACGAGCAGTGGATGACGTGCCTGGCAACCAGTGCTGTACCTCTGACGATGCACCAACCATACTCATAGCTATAGAGGAGGTGCCTCTATCTAAGCTCCAGTGGTAGTTCCACAGTTCATCACTTGGTAGAAGATCCTTCGTGAATCGCTTGAACTCTCCTTTTAGCGCTTTGCCTCGGAGCTGCTTTGCATGCTCCGAAGGACTTTCGACGCGAGTGGTCAAGAAGAGCTTAAGTGATTCGAGATTTTCAGTTTCGGACTGCATGGCGCCCTTGTATTGGATGGCCTAACGCCCAAGGTAAGCGGCGCCGGAGCACCGAAGGTGCGGAGGGCACCAGCACAGGCCATGACAATGCCGAAGGCATGGCCTGTGTTGACGTCCGCGTTGAACGACCAGTTAGGCTAAAGCCTTGATAGATGCTCATTTTGTGTGTTCTTCGAACAGGCGCATTGCCATGAGGCCGTGGCCGACTGCTGCACCTGCACGTAGCGCGGAAGCGATGAACACAGTTTCAGCTAGTTCTTCCTTCGTGGCGCCAGCCTTGACCGCATTTTGGACGTGCGCATCGATGCAGTACGCGCACTGAGTGGTGAGGGCGACTGCGATGGACATCAGTTCCCGATATTTCTCTGGGATGGCGCCTTTTTGCGCTCAGCAGTTGCCTTGAGATTGAGGAAGGCAGAGGCTTCCTTGTTTGCCGACTGCATCAGCTGTTTAGCGTATGCAAGATCATCTGGTGATTGGTAAGAGCTCATACGTTTCCCTGTTTGTGGTTTGTAAATCGTGAAGGGCCTAACGCCAAAGGTAAGCGGCACCGGAACACCGGAGGTGCGGAAGGTACCAACAAGGGTCAAGACAATGGCGAAGCCTTGGCCCTTGTTGGTGTCCGCTTGACCGCCCAGTTAGGCTGGGGA
>NZ_SCTN01000159.1 GCF_004297345.1 Aquabacterium sp.
TCCCGACCGATCTCAACAGGACGGCGCCCAGCGCCTGCTGGACAAGGCCTTGCAGCATGTGCGCGAGCACGGCTACGAGGAGATGTCCTTGCGGGCGATGGCGCAGCTTCTGGGCACCAGCCACCGCATGTTGATCTACTACTTCGGCTCATCCGAAGGCTTCTGGCGCGCGATCATGCTCAAGCTGCGTCACATCCAGACAGAAGGCTTGCTGGCCTTGATGGACACCGAAGGAGGGCCCACCTTCGAGCAGGCCTGGGCTTACCTCAGTTCACCCGAGCAGCGACCCTTCTTCCGGTCGCTGTTCCAGATCTATGGGCGTGTACTGGGTGAACCGCAAGGCCAGGAGGCGCTCCTGTACGAACTGGCTGATCAATGGTTGATTCATGCGGCAGCTCAGTTGGTCGAGCACCTGGGCATGACACCCGAGGAAGGGCGCGTGCAGGCCCGCTTGCGCATGGCGGTCATCCGGGGCTTGATGCTCGATCTGCTGTCCACCCACGATGAGGTCGGCGTGCAAGAGGCGGTTGCCTTGTTTGCCAGGGTGCTGCCTCTGCCAGCCCCCGTTTCAAAACACTGACATCCGAACGTTGAATGGCACCCATTGCTGGGTTAACCCTCGCTTGTGTTGTTTGTGTACCATTGGTACATTCTCGCTCCATCGCAGTCACAGATGGAGCCATGCATGCGTTTTGACGAATACATCCGGTACGACGGTTTGGGCCTGGCCGGCCTTGTACGCAGCGGCCAAGTGCACGCAACCGAACTGCTGGACATCGCTTTGGCGCGTACCGACCAGACGCATGCACGGCTCAATGCCGTGGTGCGCCGGCTGGACGACCGCGCCCGCAAACAGGCCGCGAGAACATGGCAAAGCGACATGCCTTTTGCCGGCGTGCCCTTCCTCGTCAAGGATCTCTTCCAGGACATCGCCGGTGTCCCCACGTCTTGGGGCACCAAGGTACTGGGCAATGTGCCTGCTCAGGAAACAGCAGACGTCACCCGCCGTTGGGAAGAGGCTGGTGCCGTGATCTTCGGCATGACCAATACCCCCGAGCTGGGTTCGAAGGGCGTCACTGAATCATTGGCCTTGGGCCCCGCTCACAACCCCTGGGATCTGAGCCGCACCACAGGCGGTTCTTCTGGCGGTTCTGCTGCAGCCGTGGCCGCCGGCCTGGTGCCTGTGGCGGGTGCCAATGATGGCGGCGGCTCCATCCGCATCCCGGCTGCCGCTTGTGGCTTGTTTGGCCTCAAGCCCGGGCGAGGGCGCGTGTCCATGGGGCCGATGGCCGCTGAAGGCCTCAACGGTGCCGCCGTCAATGGCGTGTTGTCGCGCAGCGTTCGGGATACGGCCGCCATGATGGATGTGCTGCAAGTGCCAGAGCCTCACGGGCCGTACTTCATGCCTCGCCCAAGCGTTCCCTATCTACAGCAGATCGCCACGCCGCCGCGCAGGCTGCGCATTGGCTTTTCAACCGCCTCACCAGTGGGCACCCCGGTGCATGCCGATGCGGTGGAGGCGGTGCAGGATGCCGCGCGCTTGCTGGCATCGCTGGGCCACCATGTCGAAGAGGCCGCGCCGGGCGTCGATGGCGAACAAGTCGCACAGGATTTCGCCACCTCGTGGTTTTGCTTGTCTGCTGCCTTGGTGGATGAAATCTGCCGCCAGACAGGGGCGCGCCTGACCGACTTCGAGCCTGATACTCGCGCCATGGCCGCCATTGGCAAAAGCACATCTGTGATGGATCTGATGCGCTCCCAGCACAACTGGCACACGCACAACCGAGCCTTGGCTGCCTTCCATGCGCGCTACGACATGTGGCTGTCCCCCGTGCTGAGTGAAGTGGCCCTGCCCATCGGGCAATTGACCACGCCTCGCATGTTGAGCTTGAGCATGGACGTGGCCCGCGTGCTGGGGCTCTCCGGCCTGGTTCGCAAGACACCAGCCTTCAATCAGCGCTTGATTGCCAATCTGTCGTGGACGCCGTTCACGCAACTGGCCAACCTCAGCGGCCGGCCAGCGATGTCCGTGCCGCTCTACTGGAACAGCGCCAACTTGCCTTTGGGTGTGCAGTTCGTGGCAGGGCTGGATGGCGAAGGCACCTTGCTGCAACTGGCGGCCGAGCTGGAGGCTGCCAGGCCTTGGTTCGATCGCAGGCCGGCCATCTGACCAGCATCTTGAAATTGCCCCGTCTCCTTCGTTCATATCCGGTTTTGCTGCGCGGTTTGTGCCTTTCATAATGTTGAAGGGAGGGCGACAGCCCATTGATAAGACCGCATGTGTCCGACAGGGACGGAGGGATGGAATGCGCACATACATGGCCAAGTGGGGCATCTGCTTGCTGGCTGGCTTGTCATTGGCCGGCTGCGACTTCAAGCAAGCGACCTTGATGTCGCCTGAAGACCGCATCACCGCGGCCTTTCCGGTGTCTGAATCTGCAAAGTCAGCGCGCTCGGTTTTGCTGGACCAGGCCGATGAAGCGCAGAAGAAGGCACTGTCTGCCGAATTCGAGCGGCGTCTGCGTTTGCGTGCCTTGTTGTGCGCCAAGGGATATGCGCCGTCCTGGCTCACTTCGCCCGACGACATCCGCAAGAACATCAACGATGGCGCCTGTTTCTCAAGCGTAGACAGCGATATCACCAGGTGGTTATCGTTGCGCAGGCTGGGCCTGATTCTGGCCAAGCCACCCTTGCGCGCCGTACCTGCCAGCCCGCCTGAGTTCACCGTGGCAGACGGCACGATCCAGACCGCTCGATTTGCCTCGAAAGCCGCTGTGGCCTTGGTGGTGGCCAGCCAGGACATCGAGGTGCTGGACATGGTCTCTGGCAAGGCCTTGTTGCGCGAACCTCGCGGTAGCGCCACGCCATTGGCGCTGTCGGCCAACGGCCGGGTGTTCGTGACGGGTGATGGTTCGCAGGTCAAGGTCAGGGAGTCCGAAACCGGTACGGTGTTGCTGGACCTGCCAGGTGTGCGCAGCGAGCAGTTCGTGCTGGCGGATGAACGCACTTTGTTCTTCACGCGCAACGACAATCGCAGTGACATGAGCGGGCTTGTGCTGGCCGATCTGGGCTCAGGCAAGGAAGTGCCCGTGAACGTGGTCAAGAACGGGGTGCAGCAGATATTGCCCGTGGCCAAAAGCAAGGACCAGTACATCTTGCTGGCCTGGCGAGGCGCCTACAAGATCGAGGTTCAACGAGACAAGGCCGAGCCCGAGATTCACCTGTTGGCGGAAAAGCCGCTGGATGGCATCTCCATGAGTTCGACCCAGAACTGCCTGACACCGGATGAGTCGGGCTGCTACATCGTCAATGGCAAGGGCTTGTCCATCATGGCACTGGATAGCTTGACGCTGCAGACCACGCCTTTTGATCCCTTCAGCATCCAGTCCGTTGTGCCAACGGGTGAGAAGGACAGCTTCTTCGTCTACGGCTATATGCCGGGCGGGGATGGTCAACGCATGTTCGTGTTCAACACCAGCACCCAGACCATTGCCACAGTCGACAAGGACAAGCTGCCTGGTGCGCGGCTGGTCTATGTGCCCTCGCTGCACAAGCTGGCACAACTCAACGACAACAAGATCGCGTTGTTGACAACAGGCTTGCCCACAAGTCCGCCCGTTGGCCTGTCAGCGTTCCTGGCTGAGGCGCTGGACCTTGCCAACCAGCGCAAGCTGGAAGCCTTCGAGAAACAGCAGGCCATGGAGGCTCAGGCCGCTGCGGCCATTGCCAATACGCCTGTGGCCAGAGCGGCAGCTGATGCGCAGATTGAAGGCGTAGGCGTGTATCAGGGCAACACCAGCCCATCGACATTGCGTACGCCGGAGGGCCGCAAGATGGGCGCGATCGATGTGCGCGTGCGGCCTTCGGCCAGGCCCATCGTGCTGGTGCTGAGCTCCTACGATCCTGTGCGCTGGAACGTGATCGTCGAGCCCGGTGCGCGCTTGTCGACCGTACTCTTGTCCAGTTATGGGGCTTCACAGGTTGTTGGTGCGGGCGCAGCCCGGGTCGTGCAGATCGGCACAACCTACGCTTACAAGCTGGGTAGCTCTGAATACGACGCCCTCAATCAGGACGTCAAGAAGTGGACGGGCAAAGGCATGGGCGTGTTCCAGGGCCGCTATGAGGGCGGCTCGTTCAGCGTGGGCGGCGGCTCATGATGATGGTGCGTCTTGCGTGACGGTCTCCAGCGCCTTTTTCATGGCCGAATGGCTGGGCGTGTCCACAAATATGCAGCGCTTGCCTGTGCGCTTGCAGTAGTCCTTGACCCGCCAATACGCGTCGTGACTGACGCAGCCAGTCTGGCAGATGACCAGATCTGCGGCGGTGACCGAGGCCTGCAACTGATCCTGAAGTTGGGCGATCACGGTGTCCTTTTTCAGCAGCTCGGCGCGGGCGCGCATCAAGGCGCCTTCGAGATGCTCAATGTGCTTGCATTGCGATAACTGTGCTTGGGTGTGTCGATCCTGGCTTGCCGCGAGGTGGCGAGCCAGAACCGCGTTTTCATTGAGCAGTGCGTCGAAGCGCGCCTGATCAAGCGCGGAGGCTGACCCGCGTTCCGACAAGATGGGTGAGGGCGTTTGAAAGCTGTGCTGGCACATGCGGTGTCTCCTGCAGGTGAGTGCCAAACATGCTATTGCAAATGGGAATCATTTGCAAATAAGCCAGGTTGCCCAAAGTACATCCTGGACCGGGGAGATTTCACGGGTAGAGCCCTCTGTTTTTGCGCAGATTATGGATTTGAGGGGGCACGTGCCGGCTGCTATTGAAATGCGAATCATTCTTGATTACAATCTAGTTAACAATGATTCGCATTTGCAATGTCATGGCACACAGTCTTCACGCGCTCCACATCAAGCCTGCCCAGGCTTATGCCATGCGTCGGCTGTC
>NZ_SCTN01000160.1 GCF_004297345.1 Aquabacterium sp.
TGCCGCCACCAAAGGCCTGGTGCCCTGGGCTGAAACCATGTCCGCCGATTGTATGGGCGTGCAGGAGCTCAAAGTTCATGTCGACGACATGCCAGAGCCCCTGAAAGCATTCGCCGGCATGAACGGCCACTTCCACCATGCAGAAAAGAAGGGCTACTCGGGCGTCGGGCTGTATACGAAGCACGAACCTTCGGACGTGATCGTCGGCCTGGGCGGCAACGACCCCAGCGGCGAGTTCGACCCCGAAGGCCGCTACGTGGAACTGCGCTTTGACAAACCCGGCCGCAAGCTCTCGCTGATCAGCTGCTACTTCCCCAGCGGCTCCAGCTCGGAAGAGCGCCAAGAGGCCAAGTACCGTTTCCTGGACATCATCGAGCCTCACCTGGCTTCACTGCGCGGCCAGCGCGAGTTCATCCTGATCGGCGACGTCAACATCGCCCACAAGGAGGCCGATCTGAAGAACTGGAAGGGCAACCTGAAGAGTTCAGGCTTCCTGCCCGAAGAACGCGCCTGGATGACCAGGCTGCTGGACACAGCCGGCAAGACGCACCTGGTCGATGTGTACCGCACCATTCATCCCGACACGACAGACGAGTGCTACACATGGTGGAGCAACCGCGGCCAGGCGCGTGCGAAGAACGTGGGGTGGCGCATTGATTACCACCTGGCCACACCCGCACTGGCTGAAACCGCGCGCGCTGCCAGCGTCTACAAGGACAGCTGGTTCAGCGATCACGCGCCATTGACCGTGGATTACGACTTTCAGATCTGAAGCGCATCTCAATCACATGCGCTGAACGACAAAAGGGGCGACCAAGTCGCCCCTTTTTCATACCCGAAACGTGCTGGACGTTCAGGGGTTGTACACGATCGGTGTCAGCGGATTGCCCACAGCGATGCTGGAGCAGTTCTGAGGCGCAGCCTTGCCGGCGAAGCGGTCATCCACCCAGGCGGTGGCCCAAGGCAGCCAATTGGCGATGCTCAGGAAGTGGCTCGAACCCCATTCCTTGTGCTGCACGGCCACGCCCTTGGCGCAGTACTCGCGGGCCAGCGTACGAACGTCACCTGCCAGCATCACGCCGTCGCCCTTGCCCCAGATCGGAGAAACCTTGGTCAACTCCAGGGTGCCGCCGGTGCCTTGCCCGATCTGCAGCGGGATGGACGGCGTGCCACCCGTACCCATGATGACCTTGTTCACAGCCATCACATACTCGGGAATCTTGGTACGGTCCTGGTACTCGGGCAAGACGAGGTCTTTCCAGGTCACCTTGGTGTACTGCCCCAGCACGTAGGCGATGGACGCCTTCTGCATCTTGTCAAAGACTTCCAGACCACGTGGGGTCAGGTACTTCTTGATGTCGATCTCGTAAGAGCGAGAAACGCCCAGAACCGCCATGGGCATCACGCCACCCCAGATGGTCGCGCCTTCCACATAGGTCAGGTTGTGCTCGGGGCTCACCAGAGTGCCACCGAAAGCCGCACCGATCAGGTTGTCGCTCAGATCAGGTGCATAGCTGGGCGCCAGTTCAGCGGCCCACTCGGTGGCGATCGCGCCGCCCGAGTAGCCCATCATCACGACCTTGGCATTCTTGTCCAGACCGATCTGCGAGGAGTTGAAAGTGGCACGGATCGAATCCAGCGTGTTGTAGCCGTACTCGGGGCCTGCTGCGAAGTTGGCCTTCTGACCTTCGGTGTCAGAGATGACGACCGTGTAGCCCTTCTTCACATAAGAGCCGAACAGCACGGCTTCGACGGCAGGCAGGACATCCGGCAGACGTGTGCCGCCAGCATAGGCGCGCGAAGGGCCGTCTTCCGGATTCAACGAGTCATAGAAGGACTGGTACGAGATGACCTTGTTCTTGTTGGCGCAACTGACCTTGCTGCAGTCAGGCGTGAAGATGGTCGTCACGTTGGCTGTGGGACGCAGCTTGGCATCGGTCGAGCGGTACACGATCTGGGTGGCCTGGTAGGAGGTCTTCAGGCCAGCGAGGGTCGCCGTGATCGTGCGGGTCTTGAGGATCGTGCCTGGTGCGGCAGCAGCCAGTTGAGCGCTGTCGGCGTACTGGAAGAACGGATCTGGCGTGGTGGCCGCGTGGACCCCGCCTTGCACCATCAGTGCGGCAACGGCTGCCTGAGCAGCAGTCCAGAAAAGGCGCGGGGTCTTGGTAGGAACTTGCATCAATGTCTCCTCTCGTCCAGCACGAGATCTTTGTCAAACTGAGTCGAGCGGCTGAACCACTCGTTTGCCTTGACAGCTGTTCTGTGCAGCTGTTGAGGTGTCATCGTGCCGACAAAGATTTGATCCAACTGTCGAGGATTGGACAGATCCGGGGTTTGTGATAACAGTGGTTTCCTGAATAGGGAAAGCCCAGGGACAACATGCGCAAGCCACTCGCGGAGGCAAGCAAAGGCTTGACGGAAACGATAATTCAACTATTATTGAATAATGGAAGAGAAAGACGTCGTCAAATCCCTCGCCGCACTGGCGCAGCCCGTCCGCCTGCGCGTGTTTCGCGCGCTGGTGGTGGCGGGGCCGCAAGGGCTCACGCCCGGTGCCTTGACCGAGCAACTTGAGGTGCCAGCCACCTCGCTGTCCTTCCATCTCAAGGAGTTGATGCACGCGGCGCTGGTCTCACAAGAGCGCGAAGGGCGCAATCTGATCTACCGCGCCTCGTTCGAGCACATGAACGGCTTGCTGGGCTACCTCACCGAGCACTGCTGCCAGGGCCAGCCCTGCAGCGCCACTGAATCCACCACCGAATCACTCAAAGGCAAGCGCGCACCGGGCGCCTGCTCCACCTGCTGACAGGAGACCGCCATGAAGCGCTTTCACGTTCACATCCATGTCGAAGACCTCGCTCGCAACATCGACTTCTATTCGAAGATGTTCGGCACACGACCAACCCGCGTCGAATCCGACTACGCCAAGTGGATGCTCGATGAGCCCGCCGTGAACTTTGCCATCTCCACACGAGGCCATGGCCATGTAGGCCTGGACCATCTGGGCATCCAGGTGGACAACGATGCCGACCTGGCCGCACTCAAACAACAGGCGCAAACAGCGGACCTGGCCTTGATCGACGAAGGCGCCACCACCTGCTGCTATGCCCGCAGCGACAAGCACTGGGTGATGGATCCGCAAGGCCTGCCCTGGGAGCACTTCCGCACGCTGGGCAGCATCCCGACCTTCCGCGAATCGCCTGACCTGACGCAGGCCAGCCCGGCCGCATCGAGCAGCGATGCCAGCCCTTGCTGCACCCCGCTGCCACCTGCCTCATCCACAGAGACCAAGGCTGCCGACAGCGCCTGTTGCACGCCCCTGCCCCGCAGCAAAGGCATCGCCATTCCCATCAAACAAGCCGGCTCCGGCTGCTGCTGATTCCTCGACCATGACTGTTCACGTACTGATCCTGTGCACACACAACTCGGCACGCAGCGTGCTCTCCGAAGGCATGCTCAACCACCTGGCCCGACAACTGGGCAAGGATGTCCAGGCACACAGCGCCGGCAGCGCACCGAGCGGGCGCATCAACCCGTTCGCCCTTGAAGCGCTGCACAACGCCGGCATCGACACTGCGGCCTACCGCAGCAAGAGTTGGGATGAGTTCACCACCCCCGATGCGCCGCCACTGTCCATCGTCATCACGGTATGCGACAGCGCTGCGGCCGAAGCCTGCCCGGTGTTCTTTGGCGGCCAGGGGCAGCCTGTGAAGGTGCACTGGGGCTATCCGGACCCATCCAACGCTGAAGGCGGCGAAGAGGGCAAGCGTCGGGCCTTCGAGCTGACACGTCAGGCCATTGGCTACAAGATGCTGCAGTTGCTGGCCTTGCCGCTGAGCACCATGGACAAGCCTCAACTGGCGGACGCACTGGCCGCCATCGCGCGCAGCTGAAGGGATCACGATGTCGCAGTCTGGTACGGCACCCATGAGTGTCTTCGAGCGCTACCTCACGGTCTGGGTCTTCCTGTGCATCGTGACGGGCATCGGCCTGGGGCAACTGGCCCCCGCGCCCTTTCAGGCCATCGGCCGCATGGAGGTCGCGCAAGTCAACCTGCCAGTGGGCCTGCTCATCTGGGTGATGATCATCCCCATGCTGATCAAGGTGGACTTCAACAGCCTGGCGCAGGTCAAGTCACACTGGAAAGGCATCGGGGTCACGCTGTTCGTGAACTGGGCGGTGAAGCCTTTTTCCATGGCCTTGCTCGGCTGGCTGTTCGTGCGTCAGGTCTTTGCACCCTGGTTGCCCGCCGATCAGCTCGACAGCTACATCGCCGGCCTGATCCTGCTGGCCGCAGCGCCCTGCACGGCCATGGTGTTCGTGTGGAGCCGCCTGACCAACGGGCATCCGCTGTTCACGCTCAGCCAGGTTGCGCTCAATGACACCATCATGGTGTTTGCCTTTGCGCCCCTCGTCGGGCTGCTGCTGGGCTTGTCGGCCATCACCGTGCCATGGGACACGCTGGTGACCTCGGTGGTGCTCTATATCGTCTTGCCTGTCATCGTGGCGCAAGTCATGCGCAAGGCGCTGCTGGCGCGCGGGCAGGCCGCCTTTGACGCCGCACTGGCGCGCATCGGCCCTTGGTCGATCTCGGCCTTGCTGGCCACCCTGGTGTTGCTGTTTGCCTTCCAGGGGCAGGCCATCATCCAACAACCCCTGGTCATCGGCATGCTGGCCGTACCCATCCTGATCCAGGTGTTCTTCAATGCCGGGCTGGCCTACTGGCTCAACCGCAAGCTGGGAGAAGCACACAGCGTGGCCTGCCCGTCCGCGCTGATTGGTGCCAGCAACTTCTTTGAACTGGCCGTGGCGGCGGCCATCAGTCTGTTTGGTTTTCAGTCGGGTGCGGCCCTGTCCACCGTGGTGGGCGTGCTCATTGAAGTTCCCGTAATGCTGCTGGTCGTGCGTCTGGTCAACCAGAGCAAGGGCTGGTACGAACAAGGCGCCATACGTCCATGAACCTGCTGCCCCACCCCACCCGATACGTCTTCTTCACTGGCAAGGGCGGTGTGGGCAAGACCTCGCTGTCCACCGCCACGGCGATCCAATTGGCCGATGGCGGCGCGAAGGTATTGCTGGTCAGCACGGATGCCGCCTCCAACCTGGACGAGATGCTGGGCGTGCCCCTGAGCAATGCGCCCACACCTGTGCCAGGTGTGCCCGGCTTGTCTGTGCTCAACATTGACCCCGAAGTCGCTGCCGAAAACTACCGGCAGCGCGTGCTGTCGCAACTGGAAGGACACAGCAGCGCGCAAGAACGCGAGACCGTTCGCGAACAACTGTCTGGCGCCTGCACAACAGAGATCGCGTCGTTCGACGAGTTCTCTGGCCTGCTGGGCGAAGGCGCCGCGGCCTATGACCATGTGGTGTTCGACACAGCGCCCACGGGCCATACCTTGCGCCTGCTCAGCCTGCCCAAGGCCTGGAGTGGCTTTCTCAAGGGCAATGACCGTGGCGCCTCCTGCCTAGGCCCTCACTCCGGTCTCAAGATGCAAGAAGCGCGCTTCAATGCCGCACTGGCTGCGCTGAGCGACGAGGCACTCACCACCATCGTGCTGGTTGCCAGAGCAGACAAGGGTGCCTTGAACGAAGCCGCGCGCACATCCGACGAACTGCGTGAACTCGGCCTGCAACACCAACGCCTGGTCATCAATGGCGTGTTCCACGCCAGCGTGGCCGGTGATGCCGTGGCCGACGCGCTGGCAGCGCTGGGCCAGGACGCCATCCGCGAGATGCCACCCGCGCTGCAAGCACTGCCACAGGCCATGGTGCCACTGCGCGGCTTTGACACGGTGGGCCTACCCGCCCTTCGCGCCTTGCTGGACGATCAAGCCGCCGCAGCGCTGGCGCCGGCAGCCCATGATGCGCTCGACAACTGGTCTGCAGATGGCCTGAACAAGCTGGTCGAAGAACTGGCAACCGAGGGCAAAGGCCTGATCATGGTGATGGGCAAGGGTGGCGTGGGCAAGACCACGGTGGCTGCAGCCCTGGCCATGGGGCTGGTACAGCGCGGGCATGCCGTGCACCTGAGCACCACGGATCCTGCGGCACACCTTGCCGCCACGTTGGAAGGCCAATTGCCCGGACTGGATGTCAGCCGCATCGACCCCAAGGTTGAGACGCAACGCTACATCGACAAGATCATGGCCACACGCGGCATGCAACTCGACGAGCAGGAGAAAGCCCTGTTGCTGGAAGACCTGCAATCGCCGTGTACCGAAGAGGTTGCGGTGTTCCATGCGTTCTCACGCACGGTATCGGCGGCGCGCAGTGCCTTTGTGGTGCTCGACACAGCTCCGACCGGCCACTCACTGCTGCTGATGGACGCCACAGGTGCCTATCACCGCCAGATGACCCGAGAGTACGAAGGCCGATCGGCTGCGCACCTGGTGACCCCCTTGATGCGGCTGCAAGACGCCCGCTACACGCGCATCATCCTGGTGACCTTGCCGGAGACCACGCCGGTCTCTCAGGCTGCGGCATTGCAAGACGACCTGCGACGCGCCCACATCGAGCCCTACGCCTGGGTGGTCAACAAGTCCATCCTGGCCTCGCACACCCAGGACCCTTTGCTGCACGCTCGACTGCTCGGCGAGCAGCGACAACTGGCGCGCATTGCCCAAGGCCTGGCCACACGAACCTTCGCCATTCCATGGGCGGCGCAAGCGCCTGTCGGGTTGACAGGGCTCGCGCAACTGCTACAAGCTTGAGGCCCGCCCGCACATCACCGAGGCCTGATCGCCGTCACGATCTCGGAGGGTGCGCGCCCAGCGATGAACGTACGCCTCACATCCATGAAGCCCGCCGCCTGCACCGCGGGCGACATCAGCACAGGCCGACACGCGCCCAACAGATACAAGGTCAAGGCTTTGGGCAACAAGGTATACAAGCGCTCGCGCATGTCGCGGGATGCCGCACTGGCCTTGCTCATGTTCAGCAACACCATCCGGCCGCCTGGCTTGAGCACCCGCTTGAACTCGGCCAGGATGCCAGGCATGTCGGCCTCGGGGATCAGGTCCAGCATGTAGGCGTTGTAGACCACATCGAACTGCTGATCCGCGAAAGGCAGGCGCCGCGCATCTGCCTGGCGCAGATCGAGCCGGGCAAAGCCGGCATCCAGCAGCCTTTGGCGCGTCATGGACAGCATGCCAGGCGAAAGATCGGCCCCGTGGACAGTCGTGTCACGCCCCACTCGCCCAGCCAGTTCACGCAGCGCAAGCCCCGGACCGACTGCCACCTCCAGCACCGATTCGCCTGGCTGAATCGAGGCCGCATCAATGGCTTGCTCGTGGTACGGCCACTCCACCACCGCCACCGTTTTGCTGTAGACCCATTTGCGTCGATCGTAGGCTCGCTGAATCGCCTGCGCGCTGTATGAGTTTGCCGTGATCATCATTCATCTCCTGTCGTTGCGATACGCCCATGGTCTCGAATCAACTCGCCCACGTCGTTAACCCAGGTTCACGCGTCGATCAGAAGGACATGCTCGCGGCCTGCCCTGCTTGCGGCGCCAACCTTGAGCGGCTCATCGCCGAAGACGCGGATCTGGCTCAGGCCTGGGCTGGCTTGCCTCGGAGGCGGCTGGAGGCCGGGCAATTGCTGGCGCAGCCAGGCGATGTCGCGCAGGCGGTGTGGCGCGTGGAAAGCGGCCTCGTGCGGACCTGCTACCTCTCGCCAGATGGGCTGGAGCGCAACCGCTCATTTCACCTGGAGGGCCAATGGATCGGCGCAGGCAGCCCGCCTCGTGTGGCTGTGATGCCTTACGCCGTGGAGGCGCTGGAAACCACTGTGCTCACGGAGCTGCCCTACGCCATCCTGACGGCATGGGGCCATCGTGCCGACCTGAAGGACAGGCTGACCGAGGCCCTCGCCATCACCTTGCACAAGCGAGATGAGCGAGAAGCCAGCCTGCTGATGCTGGATGCCAGCCAGCGCTATGTGGCTTTCATGCGCACCGAGCCAGCGCTGGCCAGCAGGGTGCCTTTGCATCATGTCGCGAGCTACCTGGGCATCACGAACGTCGCCTTGTCACGCATACGGCGCAAGCTGAAGGCGCAGGGTGTCTTGCCGCATGCAAGGGGCTAGCCCTCAAAGCCCAGCAGTGAAGCCCGACAGGTTCACGCAAGCGGCCATCGCCGCATACCCGGCGCCATTGGGATGCAGGCCATCGCCGCTGTCATAAGCGGGGCGCAGATGCGATGGCCGAGCGGGATCCTGCATGCAGGGATCGAAATCGATCACGGCATCCGGCACACCGCTTGTGCGGACCCATTGATTGACCGCCTGGCGTGCGACATCCACAGCCGCGCTGCCGTGCGCCAGCCCGAACGTGGCACCTCGTGAAGGCAAGAGCGTGCCCACGGTCACGCGGATATGCGCAGCGTGCAAACGCTGAACCACATCACTCAGGCTGGTGATCAGGTTCTGCCCTGTGACGCTGGGGAACAAGGCAAAGCCCAGATCATTGATGCCCAGCAACACGACGGCATCGGTGACGCCAGGCAAGCTCGTCACATCACGCGCCAGACGGCTTTGCCCGGCCGGCCCGAACATGGGCAGCACAGGCCCAGACAGCAGGCGGTTGCCACTGATGGCCGCGCTCACGAATGTGGCCTGCACGCCCTCGGCTTGCGCCCGCCGCTGCAGGAAATCAGGGAAGCGCAGATCGCGCCCGATCGGCTCGCTGCCAGGCAGCAAAGGAATGCCACTGGCACTGCCCATGAAGCCATCCGTGATCGAATCACCGAACATGGCCACCACACGGCGTGGGCTGGCGTCTGCGGGGATCACATCCAGGCGGTCAATCAGCACATGGGACGCCAGCAGCAGGTTGCTGTTGCGGCTGAAGCCTTGCGCTGCGGCCTGCGCGCTGGCATCACCCCGCGCAGTCCAGATCAGCTCGTTGCCATTGAAGTGGCGGCTCATCGAGAGCGCGCTATCCGGGATGTACAAGCTCACGGCCAGACGCTGCATGGCCTGCACGGGCAAGGCCACCGGATCGCTGTAGCGGCTTTCGCCTGGCGCGAGCTCCACACCGGTGTGCCCGCCAAAGCGCAAAGCCACAGGGCCGGCCCCCGCGATCTCGGCGCCTCCCGCTGACACGCCGATGCTTCCCGCCCCGATGCGCACGGGCTTGCTGCCATACAGATTGCTCAGTCGCAAGCGCACCTGGGTGCCCGCAGCGTGCGTGGTCAGGATCTGGCGCAGCGTTGACTTCTGGGCGGAGACAGACAGAAACGCGTCACCCTGAGGCGCCTGCCAGGCGGCAGACCATGCCTGGCCCGAGGCAGCGCCTGAAGCCACATCAACTGGTACGGTTTGCGCCCCGGCTGAGCCCATGAACACGGCCATGCAGGCCCCGAAGATGGTCGTCCGCCAGCTTGACCTGACCCGATTTGTATGCAGCATGTGTCACCTCTTGTTGGTCTCGAAACAGTGAGGCGATTGTGGGTATCAGGGCTTGTTCGCAATGTGCAGAACTCGTCAGGGCCTTAGCATTTCTCGTCACCACCTACGCCCACAAGGGAATACCTGTAGATGACGCATTCGGACTCGTCACCTGCTCGCTACCTGCATCTGTTCATGCGCATGCTGGAGCAGCGCGACATCGACTGCACACCGGCCTTGAGCCCATTGGGGGTCGATCGCGCCAGCCTGGCTCACCCTGTCGCCAAGGTCCCCACGCTCCCTGCCATCGAGGTCTTCCAGCGCCTGGTGGCACAACATGGCGGCCCGGCCTTGGGCCTGGAAGCGGGGCGGCTCATCACGTGGGGCGAACTGGGCGACATGGGCCGCGCCATGCTCAGTTGCGACACCTTCGGCGAAGCGATGTGCTGCGCCCAGGAGTTCTACCCGCTCATCGCCCCGACATTCCGCATGGACGTGACGCGCCAGCCGCAGTCGATGACCTTGACGTGGCGCCCCGTCCGGGCGGTGCCCTACGACTTCGTGCTGTTCTGCTTTGACATGGCCCTGGGCACCATGGATGCCATGCTGGCGCGCATGCTGGGTGATGCAGCGCCTTTTTGCGATGCCTACCTGACCCGCGCGCGCCCGGCGCATGTGGCCGCCTATCGATCATTGCGACGCCTGCGCTGCCACTTTGGTGAGCCTGGCGTGCCCAGCTTGCGCCTGGACCTGCCACCAGATCTGTGGGATCACCCCATGGCCATGCGCAACCCTGATGAACTGGCCGTGCTGCGCGCCGGGCTGCAACGCAAAGTTCAGCCCGTGACCACCGATGGCATGAGCCAGTGGGTGGACATGATGTTGCGCGAAGCCACGGGCGAGCAACCCAGCCAGGCCTTTCTGGCACAGGTGGCAGGCATGTCCACCAGCAGCCTGGCGCGGCGTCTGGCGGCAGAGGGCACGACGTTTCGGGCGATCGCCAACCGCACCCGCCACGACCTCGCCCGCCAATTGCTCAAAGGCGGCGAACTGAGCGTGACCGATGTCGGCTCGCGCCTGGGTTATGCCGACACGCCCAGCTTCGTGCGCGCCTTCAAGGCCGCCGAAGGGACCACGCCGGGCCGGTTCGCGAAACCTTGATCCCTTGCGGGCACGGCTCCCTGATTTGGCGCGGCCTCAACACCACGCCGAGGCGCACAAGGCACACATTTGGTGCGAACCGGGCCCTCACACCCCCTCTCCCGGCTGGCACACCACTTGCGTATATCTCTGCGCACCCACAGGTATCGTCGCCTTGGTGCATGTATTGGTTCT
Organism: Aquabacterium sp.; assembly: GCF_004297345.1. GTDB lineage: Bacteria > Pseudomonadota > Gammaproteobacteria > Burkholderiales > Burkholderiaceae_C > Aquabacterium. The sequence goes on from NZ_SCTN01000160.1 coordinate 10,723, forward strand.
CCGCTAACGACGGCGGAATGCAGTCAGAAGGCCGCTCCTTGGTGAGCCTGAGCTGGCTGTTCTCTCATTGGTTTCAGCCTTGCCGGCACAACAGGCAGGCGCACCTCTACCGTCGCAGGAGTTCTCATGAAAATCGTCGTTGTCGGTCATGGCATGGTTGGCCACAAGTTCCTCGAAAGCCTGGTCGAGTCCGGCCTGAAGGATGCCGAGGTCACGGTACTGTGCGAAGAGCCCCGTCCCGCTTACGACCGGGTGCACCTCTCCGAATTTTTCTCCGGCAAGACGGCTGACGATCTGTCCCTGGTCGAGCCCGGCTTCTTCGAGCGCACCGGCTTCAAGCTGCGTCTGGCCGCCAAGGCCGTGGCCATCGAACGCCGCACCAATACGGTGACAACGGCCGACGGGGAAGAGTTGCGCTACGACAAGCTGGTGCTCGCCACTGGCTCCGTGCCGTTCGTGCCGCCCGTCCCCGGCCGTGAGCGCAACAAGTGCTTCGTCTACCGCACCATCGAAGACCTCGAAGGCATGAAGGCCGCAGGTGCCAAGGCCAAGAACGGCGTGGTCGTCGGTGGTGGCCTGCTGGGCCTGGAATGCGCCAAGGCCCTGCGCGACATGGGCCTGGACACCCACGTGATCGAATTCGCCCCGCGCCTGATGGCCGCCCAGGTGGACGAGGGCGGTGGCCGCATCCTGCGCAACAAGATCGAAGCGCTGGGCTTGCACGTGCACACCAGCCACAGCACCGTGAAGATCGTGGATGGCGCCGAGCACCTGCACCGCATGGTGTTCGAAGACGGCAGCTATCTGGAAGTGGACATGATCGTGTTCTCAGCCGGTATCCGCCCACGCGATGAACTGGCCCGTCAATGCGTGCTGGCCATCGGCCCGCGCGGTGGCGTCGTGATTGACAGCGAGTGCCGCACCAGCGACCGCAACATCTACGCGATCGGCGAGTGCGCATCGTGGAACGAGCAGACCTTCGGCCTCGTGGCCCCGGGCTATGACATGGCCCGTGTGGCCGCCCGCCACATCGCCGGACTCGATGACGTGGCCTTCGTGGGCGCCGACATGAGCACCAAGCTCAAGCTGATGGGTGTGGACGTGGCCAGCATCGGCGATGCCCATGGCAAGACGCCGCACAGCCGCGTCTTCCAGTACATCGACGAGGTCAAGCAGATCTACAAGAAGATTGTGGTCAGCGAAGACGGCAAGAAGCTGCTGGGTGCGGTGCTGGTGGGCGATGCGGCCGAGTACGGCACGCTGCTGCAGATGGCGCTCAACGGCATCACCCTGCCCGCCGACCCCGAGTTCCTGATCCTGCCCTCCAGCGATGGCAAGGCCAAGCCTGGCCTGGGCCCTGATGCCCTGCCCGACAGCGCCCAGCTGTGCTCGTGCAACAACGTGACCAAGGGCCAGATCTGCAAGGCCGTGTCGGAAGGCGTGACCTCGATCGGCGAGCTGAAGGCCTGCACCAAGGCCGGTGCCACCTGCGGCGGCTGTGTGCCCCTGGTCACGCAGGTGATGAAGGTCGAGATGAAGAAGCAGGGCATGGCGGTGAACAACCACCTGTGCGAACACTTCGCCTACTCGCGCCAGGAAATGTTCCACCTCATCCGCGTGGGCCAGATCAAGTCGTTTGAGGACCTGCTGGCCAAGCATGGCAAGGGCCTGGGCTGCGACATCTGCAAGCCTACCGCCGCCAGCATCTTCGCGTCCTGCTGGAACGAGTTCGTGCTCAAGAAGGATCTGGCCAGCCTGCAAGACAGCAACGACTACTACCTGGGCAACATCCAGAAGGATGGCACCTACTCGGTGGTGCCCCGCATGCCGGCCGGCGAGGTCACGCCCGATGGCCTGATCGCCGTGGGCCAGGTGGCCAAGAAGTACGGCCTGTACACCAAGATCACGGGCGGCCAGCGTGTGGACCTGTTCGGTGCCCGCGTGGAGCAACTGCCCGCCATCTGGGAAGAGCTGATCGCCGCTGGCTTCGAGTCAGGCCATGCTTATGGCAAGTCGCTGCGCACGGTCAAGAGCTGCGTGGGCTCGACCTGGTGCCGCTATGGCGTGGGCGACAGCGTGGGCCTGGCCGTCGAGCTGGAGAACCGCTACAAGGGCCTGCGCGCGCCCCACAAGATCAAGTTCGGCGTATCAGGCTGCACACGTGAATGCGCTGAAGCACAGGGCAAGGACATCGGCGTGATCGCCACCGAAAAGGGCTGGAACCTGTACGTGTGCGGCAACGGCGGCATGAAGCCTCGCCACGCCGAGCTGTTCGCCTCCGACCTGAGCAAGGAAGAGCTGGTGCGCCTGATCGACCGCGTGCTGATGTTCTACGTGCGCACCGCCGATCGCCTGCAACGCACCAGCACCTGGCGCGAGAACCTGGAAGGCGGCCTGGATTACCTCAAGGAGGTCATCCTCAAGGACAGCCTGGGCCTGAACGCCGAGCTGGAAGCCCAGATGCAAGCGGTGGTGGACACCTATGCCTGCGAATGGAAGGCCGCCGTCAACGATCCGGAAACCCGCAAGCGCTTCCGCTCCTTCGTCAACAGCGACAAGGGTGACGAGCACATCGTGTTCGTTGAAGAGCGCGGCCAGATCCGCCCTGCCCGCCCTGAAGAGCGCGCCACGGCCTGATCACGGACAACAAGGATTCACATCATGAGCACTGACACACTGACCTGGACCGCCGTGTGCGCGGCCACCGACATCCTGCCCAATACCGGCGTCTGCGCCTTGGTCGACCAGCGCCACGTGGCCTTGTTCCGCGTCGGGCAAGACCAGTTCTTCGCCATCGACAACGTGGATCCCAAATCGCAAGCCAGCGTGCTTTCGCGCGGGCTGGTTGGCAACCTGGGCGAGCACATCGTCGTGGCTTCGCCGCTGTACAAGAACCACTTCGACCTGCGTACCGGCGCCTGCCTGGAATCGCCCGAGCATTCGGTGCGTGCACACGAAGTGCGCGTGGAAGATGGCCGCGTTCTGGTGGCGATCGACTGACGCAGCACACACATCTGGCGGACAATGAGGGCTTGCCCATCGTCCGTCAGACCATGTCACTTTCCGTCTCACAACTCGTTCTGCGCGCCAAGCAGCTGGAAATCGACGCCGTAGGGCACCTGGCCGAGCGCGTCGAACTGGTGGATGCCATCGGCCAGTTGGTTCATGCGCTGCAGCACGAACGCGGGGCCACCAGCATCTTTCTGGCTTCAGGCGGTCAGCGCTTCGAAACCGAGCGACAAGCCGCGGCCGAAGCCGCCCAGCCGATCGAAGCCAGCCTGCGCGAGTTGCTCACCCGGCAACTGGCACCCGAACAAGGCGCCACCGCACGCACGCTGTCGCTGATGGCCTGGGTGCTGCTGGACCTGGATGCGCTGGCCAACCTGCGCCAGCAAATCACCCAACGCACGCCCACGGCACACGATGCAGTCGCGGCCTTCAGCAAGCTGATCGCTGGCATGGTGGAGCTGGTGTTCCATGTGGCCGATGCTGCAGCGCTGCCTGGTGTGTCTCGCCTGCTCGTGGCCTTCGTGCACCTGGTGCAGGGCAAGGAGGCGGCAGGCCAGGAGCGTGCGGTCGGTGCGCAGTTGTTTGCGTCGGGCGCCTGTGACGAAGCCGAGCAGCAGCGCGTCATCCACCTGATCGATGCGCAAGAGCGCAGCCTGAGCGTGTTCACCGAGTTCGCCGAACCGGCCTTGCGCACACGCTGGCAGCAGCATCAACTCACGCCCAATGTGGCGCAACTGGAGCGCCTGCGGCGCACACTGTGCGCAGCCAAAGCGGGCGCCAGGCTTGATACCAGCCTGAGCGATCTCTGGTTCGACATCACCAGCGAACGCATCTCCGAGATGTGGTCATGGCAAGTCGAGTTGGTGCAATGCCTGCGTGAAGCATGCCAATCTCAACTGGCAGCAGCCAGGCAGGATCTGCTGGATTCGAAAGGCCTGCTGCAACGCCTGCGAGACAACCCGCCGCCCCATACCCATGCCGTAGACCGCTTCTTCAACGCGGCAGAGCGCCCCGATGCAGCGCCGGTTCTGCCAAGCATGTCGGAGGGGCCGGCCGCCAGTGCCACAGGGCCCGCGCATGACGCCCAGGTGTCCTCCATGGTTGATCTGCTGCAAACGCAATCCGCCAGATTGGCCAGCATGGAGGTGGAGTTGGATGCCGCCAGGCGAGCCCTGCATGAACGCAAGGTGATCGAGCGGGCCAAGGGGGCCTTGATGTCCCGTTTGGGGCTGACAGAAGAAGCCGCCTTCCGCTCGCTGCAAAAGGCCTCGATGGACCACAACCGACGCTTGCTGGACGTGGCCGAAGCCACGCTCTCCCTGCCGGACTACTTCTTTACGGGACCAGACAATACGCGCCAGAAGTGAGCCCGATCACCAAACACCGCGCACGCCACTTACAAGGGCGAATCAAACACGCCGTCAGCGCTGGCAGGGGCCGGTGCTTCGAACACCCTGATCGCACGGCGCCCTGACTGCTTGGCGCGATACATGGCGGCATCTGCGCGTTTGAGGCAATCGTCTTCGGCACCTGGCTGCCCTTGGAACAAAACCAGGCCGATGCTGGCACTGCCATGGTGCTCGATGAGCTTGCTCACGCCCGATGCGGTGGGCACGCTCAAGCGATAGGGTTGCGTGAGGAAGGCCAGGATCTTCTCTGCCACGCTCAGCGCATGCCGCATGGCGGCATCGTGGTCAGCCCCCAGATCGCTGAGCACGATCACGAATTCGTCGCCACCAAAGCGCGCCACAGTATCCGCCTCACGCACACAATGCTTGAGGCGAGAGGCCACCTCGATCAACAGCATGTCACCGGCATCATGGCCATGTCGGTCATTGAGTGGCTTGAAGTTATCCAGATCCAGGAACATCAGCGCGGCATACTCGCCTGAGCGTTTGTGCCGCGCCATGGCCAGGCCCAGACGGTCCATCAACAAGCGTCGATTGGGCAGCAAGGTCAGCGGATCCTGATAGGCCATCTGCTGCACACGCTCCTCCATCTTCTTGCGGTCCGTCACGTCTGACAGGAAATTGAGCGCTGCGGGGCGCCCCTCCCACTCAATCGTCGCGCCACTGAGTTCAAACCAGCGCACGCCTTGGTGGCGCGTCGTGATGCGAATCAGGTACATGAAATCCTGAGCGCCGCTCGCCAGGCGTTTGCGCCTGTTGAACGCCAACATCTCGCAGTCTTCCTGATGGATGAACTGACCGAAGGGCTGACCGACCAACTCATCTTCGGTCAAGCCCACTTGCTGGCACAGCTTGGGATTGGCAAAACGAATGAGGTTGCCCTGCACAACGCAGATGCCTTCGTTGGCCGTATCGATCAAGCGCCGATAGCGTTGTTCACTGCAGCGCAGGGCTTCAGCCTCACGGCTGCGTTCGATGGCGATGCTGGCCAGGCTGGCGGACTGCTCGATCAGCGCGAGGTCTGCCGGCGAAGGCACATGGGCTTGCCGGTGGTAGATGGCAAAGGTACCCAGCACCGTGCCGTGCGAAGAGTGGATAGGTTGCGACCAGCAAGCCCCCAGCCCGGAACTGGCCGCCAACGCCTTGAACGGCGCCCAATTTGGATGCTGCGAGATGTCTTCAACCACCACGCGCTCGCCCCGATAGGCTGCCGCGCCACAAGACCCGACGTCAGGACCGATGGCCAGGCCATGGATAGCCGCGTTGTAGGCATCAGGCAGACTCGGGGCAACGCCTTCACCCAGATGTTGCCCTTGTCGATCCAGCAACAACACGCTGCACAACATGCCGGGATGCAGCTGCTCGATACCCTTGACCATGAAGGTGAGGACATCCCGGAGTGCCTGCCCACCAGACAGGCGCTCCAGCACATGGCTGCGAAACTCATCGGCCTGCTGCTGCGCCTGCAAGGCATGCTCGGCACGCTCCTGGTTCATCATGACCAACCCCAGGGAGAGCCACAAAACCCCCACGAGGGCGGACATGAAGGTCACGCCCTGCATCAACCCCGCCTCCGTCACGGATGCGGCCTGCATCACGCCCACAGCGATGCCGGCCACGCGCATGAGCATGACCAGCAACACGGCCGAGGCACCGGCAGCCAGGATATAGGGACCGCGCCCTGGCAACTCATCTCGATGCAGCCACAAGGCCCGCAACAAGATCACGCACTGGAACCCGAAGACCAGGCCGGCCATCAGGAAGCGGGCTTGCTGGTCATGCAGAAAAAAACCGAAAGCTGCGGCAACCAACAGCACTGGCGGCCAAAGCAACACACGGGGAGGCGGTCGATCCACGAACCGGTAAAAACCTTCGCCAAACAGGGCAAACATCGCCGCCACCGCCGTGTTGGCCGCCACGATGGACAGCACGTCCGGGATTTGTCCGCGCAAGCTGTAGAGGGCATAGCCCACGGCGTGCAACATCAGCCCCACCGCCCACAGCAACATGTTGGCGTGGCGCCGATGCGCGATGAACGCAATCGCAGCGCCCATCACGGCGCTGGCGATCACGATCACCAGAAAGAGCGTCGGGGTATGCACGACCATGTAAGCAGGACGGGATTTCGCCTTGTGAACAAACCACTTGTGATGTTGCGCTCGCCACAGCGCGGGCATCGAATCGCAAACAAACAGAAAGACACGTTTGTTCAGCAGATCGTTACCACATCGACATTCAGCGCCGAGGTCTAAAGCCCGATAAAGACCGGAAACCATGGCGTTGCCTGGCGATCGCATCGCTTGCCCGCTGCTTACAGTTCGATCCCTGTCGTCGACATGTTCATGCCGACGCACCCATCTCTTTAGGAGCCCGACATGAACTTCATCAGCCCAGCCGTCTCGTACAAGAACGCGACCGCCGCCGCATTGAGCGGTCTGATGGTCAGTCTGGCAGCCATGTCGGCTTACGCTGG
>NZ_SCTN01000161.1 GCF_004297345.1 Aquabacterium sp.
CGAATTCCTTGAGGAACTTGCCTTCCAGCAGCATCTCGCCGCCGTTCTTCAACCAGCCAATGGCCGGGCCAGCAGCGTTCACGCTGGCCTTGTTGCCATTGATGATTTCCTTGGGGCCACCCAGCGCAGTGATCTGCGCCGAGGTGAAGCCGGTCAGATCCTGGGTGTCCTTGCTCAGCTGGCGTACGAAGTAGCCCTGCAGGCCCACACGCACGTCGTCACTGACGAACTTCATCAGCTGCCAATCCAGGTTGAACATGCTGCCGGAGTAGTAGCCGTTGTCCTTGTTGCGCGTGTTGAAGGACAGCACAGCGCGACCGCCAATGTCCCAGCCATCGCCGATGAAGGCGTATTGCACGGACGGGCGGAAGGTGAAGAAGTTGCCGTAGCCAGCGTTGGCACGCTGCCTGACGTCGTAATCACCAGTGGGCAGAACCAGGGTGGGCGCGAAGGTCACAGCCTGATGATCGCCAATTTCCCAGTGCAAGACTGGCGACACTTCCAGATCACCAATGCCGTAGGTCGAATTGCCAGCAGCAGCAGCACGATCGCCCACACCTTGCTGAATGCTCGCAACAGCTCCGTTGGCCTGAGTAGCCCCTACGGCCCCGGTCAGGTTGGTCACAAACCCGCTGGAGACGTTGATATCCGAAGCCGACAACGCGACCTTTCGACGCACCAACGGCAACATGGCGGTATAGCCCACATTGGCACCCAACAAACGATCCGTACCGAGGAAGGTCACGCGAGGCAGCAAAGCCTGCGTATCTGCCTTGATATTGGTCTTATAGGTGACGGGGGCTCCGTTGGGATAGCCGATTGCATTGAAAAGTCCCGCCTGCCCAGACGGTGGAGGAACGACGGCACTGCTCGTCGCATCCTTGCCGTCGCCACCCTTCAGCTTGTTGGCGTGATACGCGACCATCGGCATCTGCACATACCACCCAGGCACCAGTGGCGTGGTCATGTCGCTGCCGCCAACGCCAGGAGAATAACGCTGCAGGCCGTTTTCTGCCGCCATGGCTTGCGTGGCACCAGCCACTGCCAGAACCAGCACCGAGGCGGTCATCCAGGGCGATGAAGTATGGGAACGATTGCTGTGGCGGGCCATCACGACTCCTTGAAACTATCTGACTGACAAGCGGTTATTTTCAGGTGAGCTCTGGGCCCACTGTCCCGAATGGGGACACCTACTGTGCCTTGCCTCGCACGATCACGGGGGGGTGATGTCTCCAAGTAGCGACACAAAATGTCACACACCCGACCAACATCGGCACGCGTACGCCCGAATGAAGGGGCAGAAAACCTAGGGTTTACTCGCCCTCACCGAACTTGTCGTTGATCAGGGCTGTCAGGGCTTTGCTGGCGTCTTCTTCACGGGCACCATCGCACTCCAGTTCCACGGTGGAACCCAGCCCTGCAGCGAGCATCATCACACCCATGATGCTTTTGGCATTCACGCGGCGGTCATTGCGGCTCATGTGAACCTCGCAGGGGAAGCTGCTGGCCAGCTTGGTCAATTTGGCCGATGCGCGCGCATGCAGGCCCAGCTTATTGCTGATGGTGACGGTGGTCTTGATCATGTGATGTGGGTTGACTGACCTGGTTGTGGGGCCTGCTGGTGGCAATCTGCATGACCCCCTGCGCGCCACCTGCCACCGCACGGGTGATCAGGGTCTCCAGGGGCTCCCCGGCGTAATTCAAGGCCCGCCAGAGCATCGGCACATTGGCCCCGGTGACCACCTTGACGTGGACACCATCGGCCAGTCGCTGAACGCAGTTGCAGGGCGTGGCACCGAACACGTCGGTCAACACCAGCGCCTCACCTCGGGCGTCCCCTTCCAGCGCGCGATTCAAAAAGAGCCGCGCCTGGGCTTCGACTTCGTCGGGGGGCAGGTTGGGCGGCACATCCAGCGCCTGCAAGGACTCGGCGGCCTCCGGGAAGCAATGCTGCGCTGCCAGCTTCAAAGCTGAAGCCAGTGGTGCGTGCGCAATGATGAAAAGGCCTGCCATACAACCTGGATTATCGGCATCTCAGCCGGGAAATTGGAGCCCACGGAAAAAAGCTTCCGCCACATCTTCACTGCTTTGGCCTTTGACGACCACGGCAGGGCGCCACACCGACGCCTGGAACACGGTCATTCCGTGGGAAAAATGCCACGTCCGAATGTCCATGTCCATCGGTCGCCCCAAACCATCTGGGCGCTGAGCCTGGAATTGCCAGCCATGCGCCTGCGGCATCGGCGTCATGCGGGGCACCTGAATCGCCCCCAGATCCTTTTCAACTGGCGCCCCGCTCTGACCTGCCATCTGATTGGCCGCGCCCAGATTGCGACGCATCATCGCCGTCCATTCATCCAAGGCAGGCGGCACCAGCGCCGCATCCGGCAACGTCAGGTAACTCACCGCCCAGGTGCCCTCCTCGGTCTGACAAGACAGCATGTGCATGGCCGCCGGGGTACTCATGCCGGGCCAGGCCATCTCGCGCACATGCGCATCGGGTTTGCAAGGAAACAGCGCGACCAAACCATCGGCAGCCTCCGGCTTCACCTGACGCCAATTCAAAGCCGGCGAGCAAGCTGACGTCAACGCCACGCAGGTCAAAGCCAGCGCCACATGAAGCCTCGTCACAACGCGAAAGCCTGAAGAAAATCTGAACATTTGCTCATTATGCAAAGGACACCACCTCTCACCCATGCGTGGGATGGACAAGCCTTCCGCACACCGACAAGACTGCGACAGTATCAAAAATCGCAGGCCATGAACGCAGTCCCCTCCCGTCCTTCCTATGCACAGCCGTCTGAGGTGCTCGCAGGACCGCAGGGTGAACCTGATGACACTGAACTGGCGCGCTGGCAAGAACTGCTGGGGCAAGTCGGTCGAGAGCTGGCCGAACCGCTGACAGCGGCGCTGGAACGGGTCACAACCCTGACCACCACAGGCCGCATCGATCGCGCCGGCCTGCGCACCTTGCGCGATGAAATTGACCGTGCACGCCAGACTGGCATCTGGTGCCAACAGATCGCGCGCCTGGCCTCTGGCCGGATCCGGCAATCACAAGAGCGCGTTCACCTCACCAACACGATTCAAAGCGTGCTGGCTTATCGGGCGCGCGAGATGCACGCCAAGGGCATCCAGCTCCAGCAATCGCTGCTGC
>NZ_SCTN01000162.1 GCF_004297345.1 Aquabacterium sp.
TGCAACAACTGCTGGAGGCGGACCGGTTCAAGGATTATGGGCCGAACGGTCTGCAAGTTGAGGGCAAGCGCGAGATTCACAAGATCGTGACCGGCGTGACCGCCAGCCTGGCCTTGATCGACGCGGCCATTGAGGCCCAGGCCGATGCCATCATCGTGCACCACGGTCTGTTCTGGCGCGGTCAGGATGGCCGGATCACGGGCTGGATGAAGCAACGCGTGGCGCAATTGATCCGGCATGACATCAACCTCTTTGCCTATCACCTGCCGCTGGATGCCCAAGCCACTTTGGGCAACAACGCGCAATGGGGGCTGGAGCTGGGCCTGGTGGCCGATGCACGCTTTGGCGATCAGGACCTGGGCTTCATCGGCCCTGTGCCCGATGGGCTGGATCTGGCTGGTTTGGCGCAACGGGTCACCAAAAAGCTGGGGCGAACGCCTGTGGTGGTGCCGGGAGACGGGCGAGCCTTGAAGCGCGCCGCCTGGTGCAGTGGCGGCGCCCAGGGCTACTTCGAAGGGGCAATTGCAGCCGGTGTGGACGTGTTCCTGACGGGCGAGATCTCCGAACCACAGGCGCATTACGCGAGGGAAACCGGCGTGGCCTTCCTGGCCTGTGGCCACCATGCCAGCGAACGCTATGGCATTGCGGCCGTCGGGCGTCACCTGCACACCACGCTGGGTTTGCAACATGCGTTTCTGGATATCGACAATCCGGCCTGACCTTGCTTGATTTCATTGCTCGCGTCACACGCATCGCGTAAGCTCTCGGCGAATCAATCAAACCCGGGAAGTTCTGGCCATGCTGCTCGCGCATCGAACAGCCTGGGCCGTTGCTTGGCTGTGCACTGCATCGCTGGCATATGGCCCAGATGTCTCCCTGGCGGGCACGGCAGCCTGTCACACACACACGGCGGTTGCCGGCGACACGCTCATCGGCTTGAGCCAGCATTACCTGGCCAGGCCGCAGCAATGGCAGGTGCTGGCACGCGCCAACCATGTGCCCAACCCACGCCGGATCCCGATCGGCACCAGCTTGTGCATCCCGGTTGAGCAGATGAAGTCCACGCCCAAGCCAGGCGTGGTGCTGGAGGTGGTGGGAGAAGCCTCGGCGACGTCAGGCAACAAAGCGCAAGCCAGCTCCGCGCGCGCCGTGCAAAAAGGCGATGGGGTGCAACCGGGCATGAGCTTGCGAACCAGCCCGACAGGCTACGTGACCGTGCAATTGGCTGACGGCTCCATTCTCAAGATTCAGGCCAACACGGAAGCCCGGCTGGACAGCTCCCAGCACTACGAGGAAGCCGGCTTCTACGCCTCGGTATGGTCCGTGCTGCGCGGACGAGTCGAATCCCTGGTCACGCACTTGACGGGTGGCCAGCCTCGCTACCAGATCAAGACACCGCAGGCCGTGCTGGGCGTGCGCGGCACCGAATTCCGCGTGGCTACGGATGGGCACCGCACCTTGGGCGAAACCTTGGCCGGCACGGTGGCGGTATCGAGCGGCCAGCAGGCTGCGCTCATCGCGGCAGGCCAAGGCACCATCGCCGATGCACAGGCCAAAGTCGCCCCACCCCTGCCTTTGCCACCGGCGCCGCCGCTAGACGGCCTGCCCAACTTGTTCGAACGCCCCTTGCTGCGCATTGACCTGCCAGCTGTGACTGGCGCGGCCAGCTACCGACTGCAGATTGCCGAAGACGCCGACTTCCGCCGCGTGCGTGCCGAACTGACCGACACACAGCCGCATTTCCGCGTGAGCGATCTGCCTGATGGGCCTTACTTCCTGCGCATGCGTGTGGCCAACGCACAAGGACTGGAAGGCCGCGATGCCCAGGCCACCTTCCAGCTCAAGGCCAGGCCCGAGCCACCGATCCCAACGGCACCAGGCCATCAGGCCAAACTCCGAGCGCACGAAGCCACACTGAGCTGGACGAGCCATCCACAGGCCACGCGATACCGTTTGCAGATCGCCCGTGACGCCGCGTTCACCCAACTGATCAGCGAGCAAACGGACATCCGGGACACGCAATGGCACACACCCTTGCCTGTGGGCGACTACTTCTGGCGCATCGCCACGACGGGCGCCTCCACCACAACAGGCCCAGACCTGGGGCCCTGGGGCGACGCGCAGATGCTGATGATGCGCGAGCCCCCCGCGCAACCACCGCCACCCACGCTCACACCGGATGCCCTTCAGTTCAGCCTGCAGGCCGAGCCGGGCCAACGATTCGAATTCCAGATGGCCCGTGATGAGGCCTTCGCCGATCTGATCAAGGAAGTACCATCCGACAAGCCTGAGGTGAGCCTGCCCCGACCAGCCGAAGGCGGACGCCTGTATGTGCGCTACCGTGCCATTGACCCGGACGGTTTCATCGGCCCCTACACGGCCCCCCAGTTGGTGTTGCTGCCCAGTTGCGTGCGCAGTGGACAAGGCACCTGCGTGCGCAGTGGTGAGCGCTTCGTCACCAGCCAACCATGACGACGGTCAAAAACAGCAACCATCTGCGCGAGTGGTGGTTTGTCAGCTTCGGTCTGATGGCGCTGACGGCGGCCGCTTGCTGGTGGCACTGGACCTGGCATCTCGATCAAGCCGTTTATGACGCGGCCCAAAGCACCTGGCTGCGCTCGCCAGCCCAGGACATCGTGATCGTGGCCGTTGACGATGCCAGCCTGCAAGCCATCGGTCGCTGGCCGTGGAAGCGCGCCATCCATGCTCAGGCTTTGAAACAGATCCAGCAAGCCGGCCCCAAGTCCGTGATGCTCGACCTCCTGTTGAGCGAAGCCGATACCGACCCGCAGCAAGACTTCGTGCTGGCGCAAGCCATGCGCGAGTCAGGCAAGGTGGTGCTGCCGGTCAGCCATGCCCTGGACGGTGTGGGGCAAGGCCATGAACTGCGACCACTGCCGATTTTCCAGGACAACGCCGCCCTGGCCCATGCCGACGCCGCCATGGATGTGGACGGCACCGTTCGCTGGGCTTACCTGTGGGCTGGCAGCCAGGCCAACCGCTACCCTCACCCGGCTTTGGCCATGTTGAAAATGGCAGGAGAGTGGCCGGCTGACATCCCACCCCAATCCTTTCAGGAAACCGCATCCACATCCCCCTATTGGCATCGCGAACAAGCCATGCCCATCCCGTTTCTGGGCGCACCGGGGCGCATCGCACATGTGTCTTACGCCGCTGTATTGCGAGGTGAAGTCGCACCGGGCACCTTCCGCAACCGGCACGTACTGATCGGCGTGACGGCGCACGGACTGGGCGAGACCTTCCAGACACCGGTCTCCCAACAGGGTGAAGGCATGTCCGGCGTGGAGGTGATCGCTCAATTTCTGGATGCCTTGCGACAAGGCAAGCGCATTGAGGTGCTGCCCAAGATCGCGCACGCAGGCTTGTCTGCATTGTTGGTACTGGCCTTGCTGTGGCACTTTCGCCAAGCCACCCCACGCCATGCCTTGATCGCCAGCGCCATCCTGGCCATGGGTGCGGTACTGGCGTCCTGGGCGCTGATGGCATGGGGCATCTGGTGGCCGCCATTCGGGTTGACGCTGGGCGCCCTGCTGAGCTACCCGGTCTGGAGCTGGCGCAAATTGGAGGCCACCGCGCAGGATCTGGAAGCAGAACTGCGCGCCATGGCTGGCGAGCCCGACGTGAAGGCCGCCTTACCTGCTCGCGAACGCCCCGTTGGCGCCGACTTCATGCAGCAACGCACGGATGCCATCAGTCGCGCAGGTGCCCAGCTGCGGCAGGCCAGGCAGTTGCTCGCCCACACCCTGGCCACATTGCCTGACGCTGTGTTCGTGGTGGACACACACCATGTGGTGACGCAAGCCAATCAACAAGCCTGTGCCATGACGGGTTTCAGTCAGCCCTCCGCGTTGATCGGGCGACGCCTGGGCGAAATACTCGCGCCCTTGACACCCACCGAGGCACCCACCTGGGACATGCTGCTGGACAAGGCTCAGCAAGCGCATAAAGCGATGAGCACGGAAGCCGTGCACCCACGCGGCAAACAATATCTGATGGCCATGGTGGCCGTTGACCACGAAGCCCCTGACAGCGGCGTCATCGTGTGCGCCACCGACGTCACGGCGCTGCAGGAAGCTGAGTTGCAACGCGCCGAGTTGCTGGGCTTCATTGCCCACGACATCCGCTCCCCCCAGGCCTCCTTGATTTCACTGGTGGAGTTGCACCGCATCGGTGGCCACATGTCGCAGGAAGAAACGCTCAAACATGTCGAGTCCATGGCGCGACACACTCTGGAGCTGTGCGAAGAGCTGCTGCAAGTGATGCGCGCAGAAACTCGTGCCATCGCCCCCATGCCTGGTGACCTGGTCAAGCTGGCAGAGGGCTGCATGAGCGACATGCAATTGCAGGCGCGCGCCAAGGACATCACCTTGTCTGGTGACTGGCCTGCAGGCCGCACGCAGTCAGCGTCGTTTGATGACTATCTGGTGCACCGCGCGTTGGTCAACTTGCTGAGCAACGCCATCAAGTTCAGTCCCAAAGGTGGGCAGGTCTCAGTGTCGGTCAAACAGGAGCGCCACTGCCACGTGATCGCCGTGCGCGATCAGGGGCCAGGCATTCCGGAATCGGAACTGGGCCGCCTGTTCAAACGCTATGAACGCGTTGAACAAGGCCGCCCATCAAAGTTGGCCGCCGGCATTGGTCTCGGGCTGGTGTTCATCGACACCGTAGCCCGACGCCACGGCGGTGAGGTCAAGGTCATCAACAGTCCAGGCGAAGGCGCCTGCTTCGAGCTCTGGTTGCCCGACTCACTTGGCCAGCATTGACACTGAACACGGTCAGTGCGCCAGCACCATCTCCAGCTCGGCAAAACTGCGTGAGTGCAGATCGGGCTCGATGGTCGTGTTCATGGCCATCTCCAGGCGGCGCGCCGAGAACAGGCCACGCAACACGGTCTTGCCATTCTTTTGCTGCGTCACCAGGAGATAGCGCAGGCCGTGTTCATGCAGGGTCTCGGCGATGTCGCCCAGGCGCGCCGTGCGCACGCTACCCAGGTCCACCGTATCCCATTGCGTAACGGGCACCATCACATCGGCCACGGTCAGTTCGCGATGAGGCACCTGCCTGGTGGAAGCGTGCACGACGGGCCGCTCGCCCTGGATGTCTTCCGCCGTGACCATGCCAACCAGTTCACCCGCCGCGTCGGACACGAACACCATGCGCACACCGGCGCGCAGCATCAGGTGCATGGTCTGATCAAGGCCATCTTGCTGATGGGCCACCACGCAGGCACTGTGGTGCAGGTCGGTCAGCAAGCTCATGGCGGGATCGTGTGCCAAGGCCATACGCTGCACCTTGGGCAACTCGGGCGCCATGGTCATGGATGACAGTGGCAGTGGCTTGAAACGATGGGATAAGGGCATGAGTCACTCCTGACGAAGATGTGTTCCCGAGACGCACATTACGCCTGATATGTCGGCGCCACGGTGCTCGGACTCAAACCCATGTTGGCAGAGATGTGATGTCGTTCACGCCAAAAGAAAAGGCCGCAAGATGCGGCCTTTCGGGGTCTCTCGCTGGCGACATGCTCGCCAACTTGTGTGAACTTCAGATGCGAACGGGAATGCCGCGTTGCGCCATCAGCGCCTTGGCTTGCGCCACGGTGTACTCGCCGTAGTGGAAGATGCTGGCAGCCAGCACGGCATCCGCCCCACCCTGCTGCACGCCATCGGCCAGGTGATCGAGGTTGCCCACGCCGCCCGAGGCGATCACAGGCACACCCACGGCGTCGCTCACAGCACGGGTCAGTTCCAGATCGAAGCCAGACTTGGTGCCGTCTCTGTCCATGCTGGTCAGCAAAATCTCGCCGGCACCGTGCTCAGCCATCTGTCGGGCCCAAGCAACAGCATCCAGGCCCACGTTCTTGCGACCACCATGGCTGTAGACATCCCAGCCCGGCCCGCGTGCAGCCAGGTCTTCGCCCTGGCGACGCTTGGCATCAATGGCCACCACGATGCACTGCGAACCGTATTTGTCCGAAGCATCACGGATCACCGGCGGATTGGCCAGCGCAGCCGAGTTGAAGCTGACCTTGTCGGCACCGGCATTGAGCAGGCGGCGCACGTCATCGACCGTGCGCACGCCCCCACCCACCGTCAGCGGGATGAAGACCTGCGAAGCCACGGCCTCGATGATGTGCAGGATCATGTCGCGGCCATCGCTGGTGGCCGTGATGTCCAGGAAGGTGAGCTCGTCAGCGCCTTGTTCGTTGTAGCGTGCGGCGATCTCGACCGGATCACCAGCATCGCGCAGTTCAACGAAGTTCACGCCTTTGACGACGCGCCCGCCTGTGACGTCCAGGCAGGGAATGATGCGTTTGGCTAACACTGGAAGGCCTTTGCTCGATCAGCCTTGGCCATTGAGTTCGTCGGCACGCTTTTGCGCGGCTGCGAAATCAAGGTCACCGGTGTAGATGGCGCGACCGCAGATCACGCCTTCCACGCCTTCGGACTCGACAGCGCACAGCTCTTCGATGTTCTTGATGTTGGACAGGCCACCCGAAGCGATCACCGGCACGGTCAGGGCCTGAGCCAGCTTGACGGTCGCTTCAATGTTGATGCCCGACAGCATGCCGTCACGGCCGATGTCGGTGTAGATCACGCCCTCGACGCCGTAGTCTTCGAACTTCTTGGCCAGATCAATCACTTCATGACCGGAGAGCTTGCTCCAGCCGTCGGTGGCGACCTTGCCGTCCTTGGCATCCAGGCCCACGATGATGTGGCCGCCAAAGGCCGTGCAGGCATCGCGCAGGAAACCGGGGTTCTTGACCGCAGCCGTGCCGATGATGACGTAGCTCAGACCATCGTCCAGGTAGCGCTCGATGGTGTCGAGGTCGCGGATGCCGCCGCCCAGTTGCACCGGGATCTCGCTGCCGACTTCTTTGATGATGGCCTTGATGGCCGCTTCATTGACGGGTTTGCCGGCAAAGGCACCATTGAGGTCCACCAGGTGCAGGCGTCTTGCGCCAGCATCCAGCCAGCGCCGGGCCATCGCAGCCGGGTCCTCGCCGAACGTGGTGGAGTCATTCATGTCGCCTTGCTTAAGGCGAACGCATTTGCCGTCTTTCAGGTCAATCGCAGGGATCAGCAGCATGGCTGTGGTGCGGGTTGGGTGGAGAAATCGTCAGAAAACCCCGAAAGCCAATCAAGGCTTCCAGAGCAGGAAATTGCGGTACAGCGCCAGACCATGGTCCGCACTCTTTTCAGGGTGGAACTGGGTGGCGAAAATGTTATCCCGGGCAACGGCGCAGGTAAAGCGGACACCGTATTCGGTCTCGCCTGCGCTGTGTTGGGGATTATCCACAACTGCATGGTAGCTGTGGACGAAGTAGAAGTAGCTGTCGTCAGGAATCCCCGCCCAGACCGGATGCGGCTGACCACCCCAGACGCCTTCGTGGCGAGGTTGGTGCACGCGGTTCCAGCCCATCTGGGGCACCTTGTAGCGGCTGCCGTCAGGCTGTGTCATGCCATCCAGGCGGAACTTGATCACCTTGCCGGGCAGCAAGCCCAGGCCAGGTGTGTCCTGCTCTTCGGAGTGATCCAGCAGCATCTGCATGCCCACGCACACGCCCATCAAGGGCTTGTTGGCGGCGGCATCCAGCACGGCGCCCAGCAGGCCGCCACCATGGGCGCCACGCAGTTCGCGCATGCAATCGCGCATGGCACCCTGCCCTGGCAGCACCACGCGCTCGGCAGCGTGCACCACATCCGGGTCATTGGTCACCACGACCTTGAGGTTCAGATCCTTGGCTGCGTGTTCAACCGCCTGCGAGACGGAACGCAGGTTGCCCATGCCGTAGTCAATCACGGCCACTGTCGATGTCTGGCTCATGGAGTCAAAAAGAAAGCATCAATACAGGGGCACAGGCTCACAGCGAGCCTTTGGTGGACGGGATCACGCCGGCCATGCGAGGGTCGCGCTCCAGCGCGCCGCGCAGTGCACGGGCAAAGGCCTTGAACACGGTCTCGGCCTGGTGGTGCGCGTTGACGCCCTTCAGGTTGTCGATGTGCAGAGTGACACCCGCGTGGTTGACGAAGCCCTGGAAGAACTCGTAGGTCAACTGGGTGTCGAAGCCGCCAATGCTGCCGGCCGTGAAGGGGATGTCGATGTGCAGGCCGGGACGGCCGGAGAAATCGATCACGACGCGCGACAGGGCTTCGTCCAGCGGGACGTAGGCGTGGCCGTAGCGGCGGATGCCCTTTTTGTCGCCCACAGCCTTGGCAAAAGCCTGGCCCAGGGTGATGCCGACGTCCTCCACGGTGTGGTGGCCGTCGATGTGCAGGTCACCCACGGCGTGGATGTCCAGATCGATCAGGCCGTGGCGGGCGATCTGGTCGAGCATGTGGTCGAAGAAACCGATGCCGGTATGCAGCTTGGCCGCGCCGGTGCCGTCCAGGTTGATGCGGACGGTGATCTGGGTTTCGGCGGTGTTGCGGGTGACCTCGGCCACGCGGTCGGCGCCAGCTTGGGCAACCATGTCAGGAGCGTTCATGCAGGGTTGAAATTCAGGGGTTCGCGCAGGACTTCGGACAATGCCGCGATGAGCGCGTCATTTTCCGAGGGTTTCCCAACGGTCAGGCGGATACAGTTTGCCAGCAAACCGTGCAGGCCCGCCACATTTTTGATCAGGATGCCCCTAGCTTTAAGGGCGTTGAAGGTGCCGGCGGCATCGTTCACGCGGACCAGGATCATGTTGGCCTGGCTCGGGTATGCCTTGGCGCCGGGCATGTCTGCCAGTGCTGCCAGCAGGCGGGCGCGCTCGGCCTTGATGAGCTCGGCCTGGCGAGCGAACTCGTCGGCGTGTTCCAGGGCGAACAGCGCGGCTTCCACATTCAGCACGCTGATGTTGTAGGGCGGACGCACCTTCTCGACCTGCTCGATCAGGTCCTTGCGGCCCATCATGTAACCCAGGCGGATGCCGGCCAGACCGAATTTGGACAAGGTGCGCATCAGCAGCACGTGCGGGTGCTTCGTGAGGCGATCGAGGTAGCTCTTGCTGGCGAAGGGCTGGTAGGCCTCGTCGATGATGACCAAACCCTGGCCGTTGGCACCCACGGCGTCGATGATCTGCTCGATCACCGCGTCATCCCACAGATTGGCTGTGGGGTTGTTCGGGTAGGCGATATACGTCAGCGCGGGCTTGTGCTCGCGGATGGCGGCCAGCATGGCGGGGCCATCGAGCTCGAAATCGGGCGTCAACGGCACGCCGACGAACCTCATGCCGCTTTGCTTGGCAAAGGCTTCGTACATGACGAAACCCGGCAGCGGCGCCAGGGCCACGGCACCCGGTTGGGCACAAGCCACGGACAGCAGCGAGATCAGCTCATCCGAGCCATTGCCCAGCACCAGGCCGTGATCGGCGGGCACATGAGCATAGGCACGCAGGGCCGCATGCAGGTCGTTGACGCGCACACCGGGATAGCGGTTCATGGCCACTTTGCCCAGGCGCTCACCCAGCTTCGCCTGCAACTCGGGCGGCAGCGTGAAGGGGTTCTCCATCGCGTCGAGCTTGATGTAGCCAGCGGCGTCCTGCACCACATAGGCGTGCATGGCGCGGACATCAGGGCGGAAAACGTCGAGCAGGCTCATGGCTTATTTCTTCAGGCGGAATTCAGCTGCCTGGGCGTGGGCCTGCAGGCCTTCGCCGTAAGCCAGCACCGCGGCCGTCTTGCCCAGCACTTGCGCACCGGCTTCGCTCACTTCGATCAAGCTGGAACGCTTCTGGAAGTCGTACACGCCCAGCGGCGACGAGAAGCGGGCCGTGCCAGACGTAGGCAACACGTGATTGGGGCCGGCACAGTAATCGCCCAGCGACTCAGATGTGTAGGCACCCAGGAAGATGGCACCAGCGTGCTTGAGCAGAGGTTCCCACTTGTGCGGATCGTTGCTGCTGACTTCAAGGTGCTCCGGCGCGATGCGGTTGGAGATCTCGCAGGCCTCTTCCATGCTGCGCGTGTGGATCAGGGCGCCCCGCCCTTCCAGCGAAGCGCGGATGATCTCGGCGCGCGGCATGGTGGGCAGCAGGCGATCGATCTCGGCCTGAACCTTGGCGATGTAGGCGGCATCCGGGCACAGCAGGATGCTTTGCGCCAGTTCATCGTGCTCGGCCTGACTGAACAGGTCCATCGCGACCCAGTCAGGCGGCGTGGAGCCATCGGCCAGCACGAGGATCTCGCTGGGGCCGGCGATCATGTCGATGCCGACCTGACCGAACACGTGCTTCTTGGCACTGGCCACATAGGCGTTGCCTGGGCCGGTGATCTTGTCGACCTTGGGCACGGTGGCGGTACCGTAGGCCAGCGCGGCCACAGCCTGGGCGCCGCCAATGGTGAAAGCACGGCTGACACCGGCCACATAGGCAGCCGCCAGCACCAGCGGGTTCTTTTCGCCGCGCGGCGTGGGCACGACCATGATGATCTCGGCCACGCCGGCCACATGGGCAGGGATGGCATTCATCAACACGGACGAGGGATAGGCCGCCTTGCCGCCGGGCACATAGATGCCCACGCGGTCCAGCGGCGTGACCTTCTGACCCAGCAAGGTGCCGTCTTCATCACGGTATTGCCAGCTCAGGCCACAGGCCTCTTTCTGGCGCTCGTGGTAGCTGCGCACACGCTTGGCAGCGCTTTCGAGGGCTTCGCGCTGCACGGCGGGCAGGCTGTCAAAAGCGGCCTTCAACTCGGCCTGACCGAGCTCCAGCGCAGCCATGCTGTCAACCGGCAGGTGATCGAAACGGCCGGTGTACTCCAGCACCGCTGCATCACCACGCAGGCGCACATCAGCCAGGATCGCGCCCACGCGGTCTTCGATGGCCGTGTCGGTCTCGGCCGACCAATGCAGCACCTTCTGGAAGGCGGCATCGAAATCGGGCTGAGTGGTAGCGAGGTGGCGGATCTGGACTGTCATGAGCGATGAGGATCTCAGAAGTGGCTTACTTGTTCTTCGGAATGGCGGACTCGAAGGCCTGGATCAGCGCACGGATCGGCTCACGGTTGAGCTTGAGCGAGGCCTGGTTGACCACCAGACGCGAGCTGATGTTCATGATGTGCTCGACCTCGACCAGCTTGTTGGCCTTGAGCGTGTTGCCGGTGGACACCAGGTCCACGATGGCATCGGCCAGGCCGGTCAGCGGGGCCAGTTCCATCGAACCGTAGAGCTTGATCAGGTCCACGTGCACGCCCTTGTTGGCGAAGTGATCGCGCGCGATGGTCGTGTACTTGGTGGCCACGCGGATGCGCGAACCCTGCTTCACGGCGGCTTCGTAGTCGAAGTCAGCACGCACCGCCACGCTCATGTGGCACTTGGCGATGTTCAGGTCCAGCGGCTGGTAGAGGTTGTCGCCACCGTGCTCGATCAGGATATCCTTGCCGGCCACGCCGATGTCGGCGCCACCGTACTCCACGTAGGTGGGCACGTCGGAGGCACGCACCAGCACCACACGCACATCAGGGCGCGTCGTGGGCAGGATGAGCTTGCGGGTTTTTTCCGGATCCTCGGTCACCTCGATGCCGGCTGCGGCCAGCAGGGGCAAGGTTTCTTCGAAGATGCGGCCTTTGGAAAGTGCAAGGGTGATCATGTTGTTGCGGCGTCCTTATGCCTTGACGCGTTCGATGTCGGCGCCGATGCCGCGCAGCTTGGCTTCCATGCGATCGTAGCCACGATCGAGGTGGTAGATGCGGTCAACCAGGGTCTCGCCCTCGGCCACCAGGCCGGCGATCACCAGGCTGGCGGACGCGCGCAGATCGGTGGCCATCACGGTGGCGCCAGACAGCTTGGGCACGCCTGTGACCACGGCACTGTGACCATCCACGGCGATATTGGCGCCCAGGCGGATCAGCTCGTTGACGTGCATGAAGCGGTTTTCAAAGATCGTCTCGTGAATGACCGCCGTGCCCTCGGCCACGCAGTTGAGCGCCATGAACTGGGCCTGCATGTCGGTCGGGAAGGCTGGGTATTCGCGGGTGCGGAAGCCCACTGCCTTGGGCCGTGCATCGGCCTTGACGCGGATCCAGCCTTCACCCGATTCAACGCTCACGCCGGCTTCACGCAGCTTCTCGATGACGGACTCCAGGTGCTCGGCATTGGCCTTGCGCAGGGTGACGTCACCACCGGTGGCACCCACGGCGCACAGGAAGGTGCCGGTTTCGATACGATCCGGAATGATCTGGTGGGCTTGCGCGCTGCTCAGGCCATGGAGCTTGTCCACGCCCTGGATGCGGATGCGGTGCGTGCCCTGCCCTTCGATCTTCGCGCCCATGGCGATCAGCAGATTGGCCAGGTCGGTGATCTCGGGTTCTTGTGCGGCGTTTTCGAGGATGGTTTCACCCTCGGCCAGCGTCGCGGCCATCAGCAGGTTTTCCGTGCCGGTAACGGTGACCATGTCGGTCGTGATGCGGGCACCCTTCAGGCGGGTGAGCTGACCATTGGCATCCAGCGGCGTGCGCGCTTCGATGTAACCGTGTTCGACCGTGATCTGCGCACCCATGGCCTGCAGGCCCTTGATGTGCTGGTCCACCGGGCGCGAACCAATCGCGCAGCCGCCAGGCAAGGACACGCGAGCGCGGCCAAAGCGCGCCAGCAATGGGCCCAGCACCAGGATGGAGGCGCGCATGGTCTTGACCAGCTCGTACGGGGCCTCGGGCTTGTCCACGCGGCCGGCATCCAGCGTCATCGTGCTGGCTTCATCGGCATGGCGCTCGGCCACGACACCCATATTGGCCAGCAGCTTGAGCGTGGTGGACACGTCCTGCAACTGCGGCACATTGCCCAGCGTGACCGGCTCGGCACTCAGCAAGGTGGCGCACAGGTCGGGCAAGGCGGCATTCTTGGCACCGGAAATGATCACTTCGCCTTGCAGGCGACGACCGCCGCGGATCAGGAGTTTGTCCATGAGGAAACACAAAGGGCGCGAAGCTGCCGCCAAAGCGGTAGTCGCGCCTGATTAGAGAGGTCTAAAAACTGGCTGAGCGCCTTGCGGCCACTTCAGACTGTGAAATCAGGCCTTGGGAGCCTGGTTGGCCCACTCGGCAGGCGTCAAAGTCTTCATGGACAGGGCATGGATCTCAGCCCGCATTCTATCGCCCAGGGCCTGGTAAACGCGCTGGTGGCGACCAATTCGAGTCTTGCCTTCGAACTCGGCCGACACGATGGTGGCGAAAAAGTGCTGGCCATCGCCCTCCACTTCCAGGTGATCGCAGGGCAGACCGGCTGCGATGTATTGCTGGATCTGATCGGGCGTGGGATTGGCCATGATGAACTCTGAGAAGGGCAAAGAAGGGAAATCAGGAACGGATTTTGTACCCGGTCTTGAGCAAATGCAGCGCCAGCAGCGAAACACCCAGCGTGGCAATCGCCACCACGCCCAGGCTGAGCCAGGGGCTGACGTCACTCGCACCGAAGAAACCGCGCCGGAAGCCGTCGATCAGGTAGAAAAACGGGTTGAGGTGCGACAGGCCTTGCCAGAACCCTGGCAGCGAGTGCACCGAGTAGAACACGCCAGACAGGAAGGTCATGGGCACGATGATGAAGTTCTGGAAGGCGGCCATCTGGTCGAACTTGTCGGCCCACAGCCCGGCGATCAGGCCGAGCGAGCCCAGCAGCGTGCCACCCAGCACGGCGAAGATCAGCGCCCACCAGGGCTCGGCCAAGCCGGGCGGCGCAAACCAGGCCGTCACGGCGAACACGCCCGCCCCCACCGCCAGGCCCCGCACCAGCGAAGCGCCCACATAGGCGAGGAACCAGGCGCGGGGTGACAGTGGCGTCAGCAGCACGAACACCAGGTTGCCGGTGATCTTGCTCTGGATCAGCGAGGAAGAGCTGTTGGCAAAGGCATTCTGCAGCAGGCTCATCATCACCAGGCCAGGAATCAGGAAGCGCGTGTAGCCCACACCCTGGAACACCTGAACGTGATCTTCGAGCACATGGCCGAAGATCAACAAATACAGCACGGAGGTCAGCACCGGCGCGCCGATGGTCTGGAAGCTCACCTTCCAGAAGCGCAGCACTTCCTTGATGAACAGCGGGCGTGCACCCTGAACGGAATCGATCCAGTTCATGCGGCCACCTCCACCTTGGCTGGCGTGCCTTGGTTGCCCTGCATGATGGACAAGAAGACGTCTTCCAGATCCGCCCGGCCCATCTCCAGATCTTCCACGTGGCACTGGGCCACGCGCAGTTGCGCCAGGATCTGCTCGATCTCGTTGGCGTCACGCGCGGGCAGTTGCACGATCCGTCCGGTAACCCGCGCACGCGCTGCCAGTTCGGATGGCAAATCGTGATCCGTCTTGAAGCGCAACATGGTGGAGGCGGTGCCCGCCAGCAATGCCGAGGTGCGATCCAGCGCCACCAGTTGCCCCTGCTTGAGCATGCCGATGCGGCCACACAAGGCTTCGGCCTCTTCCAGATAGTGCGTGGTCAGCAGCACGGCGTGGCCTTGCTTGTTGAGCTGGGCGATGAAATGCCACAGCGTCTGGCGCAGCTCCACGTCCACACCGGCGGTGGGTTCGTCCAGCACGATCACGGGTGGGCGGTGCACCAGGGCTTGCGCCACCAGCACGCGCCGCTTCATGCCGCCGGAGAGCTGCCGCATGTTGGCATCGGCCTTGTCGCTCAGGCCCAGATTGGCCAGCAGCTCGTCGATCCAGTCGTCGTTGCGGCGCAGACCGAAGTAGGCACTCTGGATGCGCAAGGTTTCACGCACCGAAAAGAAGGGGTCGAACACCAACTCCTGTGGGACCACGCCCAGGGCCTTGCGTGCCGCAGCGTAATCGCCCACCACATCGTGCCCCTGGACGGACACCTTGCCGGACGAGGCCCGGCTCAAGCCCGCCAAGATGCTGATCAGCGTGGTTTTGCCTGCACCGTTGGGGCCCAGCAGGCCGAAAAACTCGCCTTCTTCGATGTCGAAGCTGACGCCTTGCAGCGCGCGCACGGTGCGGTCGCCCGACTGGAAGGTTTTGGTGACGTTCTGGAATGAAACTGCGCTCATGAGAGGCACGATTCTAGAGAATCCTGGATGACCCCATGGTTTCTCTGGCACTGGCTTGAGGGGGCACGCGGTGATGCCGCCTCGTCAAACGGGCAGTAACATGCGCCTGCGTTTTCACAGGAGACAAACATGTCCGATCTTCAAGCCCGCTTCGACAAGGCCCTGGCCGACTCCAAACTGCTGCCAGCCAAGCCTGACAACAACACCCTGCTACAGATGTACTCGCTGTTCAAGCAAGGCAGCGTGGGCGACGCCACCGGCGACCGCCCCGGCTTCACCGATTTCGTGGGCCGCGCCAAGTACGACGCCTGGGCTGGCCTGAAGGGCAAGAGCCAGGACGAAGCCAAGCAAGGCTACATCGACCTGGTCGAATCGCTGAAGAAGTAAGCGCCTTGCGCCATCACGGCGCAGGCAAAAGCAAAACGGGCTGCGCGATGCAGCCCGTTTGCATTTCTGGCGGCCAATGAGCCGCGCAGCCCGGATCAGGCCTTGCCCGAAGCCTTGTCGATGATGCGACCGAGGTTCTTGGCAATCTCGGATTCGATCATGGGCTTGAAGGCCTTCATCATCATGCCCAGCTTGACGTCCAGGTCGAAGCTGGTGCCAGTGACGGTCATCAGGCCAGTCACGCCCATGCGCTCGAACGTGATGGTGTCCTGGTCGGCGCCTTCGGTGTGCTTGCAATCCAGGCCCATCTTCTTGGCCGAATCTTCGGCCCACTGCTTGGCCAGCTCGCGGGCCTTCTCCAGACCCAGGGTATGTGCTTGGGAAAACTTGACGTCGCTCATGGCGAATCTCCTCATTGGTCGTAACGCCTGCACACTATAAATAAGCTCGGGCGGGTAATATCTGGCACTTGTTCGAAAAGTCCCCTGAATGTATGACTGTGTCGCACGTTGAACTGCCCCCGACCGTCCTGCCCGAGTTGCTGGACCAGGCTGATGCCATGAGGGCGCTGCGTCGCGACATCCATGCCCACCCGGAGCTGTGCTTCGAAGAAGAACGCACCGCCGACCTGATCGCGCAGACCTTGCGCAACTGGGGCATCGAGGTGCACACGGGCCTGGGCAAGACCGGCGTCGTGGGCGTGATCAAGGGCCGGCCGGGCAAACGGGCCATCGGCTTGCGTGCCGACATGGACGCCCTGCCCATGACCGAGCACAACACCTTCGCGCATGCCAGCCGCCACCAGGGCCGCATGCACGCCTGCGGCCACGACGGCCACACCACGATGCTGATGGCCGCCGCCCAGCAACTGGCGGCCACGCGTGATTTCGACGGCACCGTATACGTGGTGTTCCAGCCCGCTGAAGAAGGCGGCGGCGGCGCGCGCGAAATGATCCGCGATGGCCTGTTCACGCGCTTCCCGATGGACGCCATCTTCGGCATGCACAACTGGCCAGGCATGGCCGTGGGTGAGTTCGCCATCAAGAGCGGCCCCTGCTTTGCCTCCAGCAACGAGTTCCTGATCACCATCCGCGGCAAGGGCTGCCATGGCGCCATGCCCCACCTGGGCGTGGACCCGGTGCCCATTGCCTGCCAGTTAGTGCAGTCCTTCCAGACCATCCTGACGCGCAATATGCGCCCGATCGAAACCGGCGTGATCTCGGTAACGATGATCGAGGCGGGTGAAGCAACCAATGTGATCCCCGATT
>NZ_SCTN01000163.1 GCF_004297345.1 Aquabacterium sp.
GCCATGACATGCGGCTGCTGGCGAGCCGCATCATGCTCGGTGCGGGCCTTGAGCAAGCGTGAAGCCATCATCGGTGTGGTTGTCAAGGACACCAGCATGGACACGAGGATCGCGCAGGACAAGACCACCGCAAACTCGCGAAACAGCCGCCCCACCACGCCGCCCATCAAGAGGATGGGGATGAACACGGCAATCAGCGACAGGCTGATCGACACGACTGTGAAGCCGATCTCTCGTGAGCCTTGCAACGCCGCCTGCAAAGGCGACAGCCCTCGCTCGATGTGACGCGAGATGTTCTCGGCCACCACAATGGCATCATCGACCACGAAGCCTGTGGCCACGGTCAAGGCCATGGCCGAAAGGTTATCCAGGCTGTAGCCGCACAGGTACATGACGCCCACAGTGCCAGCCAGCGATACGGGCACAGCCACAGTGGGCAGGAGTGTGGCGCGCCAGTTGCGCAAGAACAGCAACACAACAACGATCACCAGGCCGATCGAGATGGCCATCGCACGCTCGACCTCACGCAGGGATGCACGGATAGTGGGCGTGCGGTCACTGATGATATTGAGCTCGATGGCAGGCGGGATCGATGCCTGCAGGCGAGGCAGCACCGTGCGTATCCGCTCGACGGTCTCGATCACGTTAGCGCCTGGCTCTTTGAGGATGAACAGCAAGATGGCTGGTTTGCCTTTGGCCAGGCCATAGTTGCGCACGTCCTGAACCGAGTCACTCACATCAGCGACGTCGCGCAAACGAATGGCTGCGCCGTTTCGGTAGCCCAGCACTACTGGGGCGTATTCATCTGCAGTGCGAGCCTGGTCATTGGCGCCCACCTGCCAGTAATGTCCGTCTTGTTCGACCGCACCTTTGGGCCGGTTGGCATTGGTGGCCGTCAAGGCCAGGCGGACGTTGTCCAGCGCGATGCCTTTGGATGCCAGCTTGTCTGGATTGAGTTCAACACGCACCGCAGGCAAAGCCCCACCACCCACATTGACCTGCCCCACACCCGTGACCTGCGCCAGGCGCTGTGCCAGCACCGTCGAGGCGGCGTCGTACATCTGACCGCGGGTCAGCGTGGCCGACGTGAGCGACAGGATCAGGATGGGCGAGTCAGCCGGATTGACCTTGCGGTAGGTCGGGTTGCTGGGCATGCCCGTTGGCAGCAAGCTGCGCGCCGCGTTGATGGCGGCCTGCACATCGCGCGCCGCGCCGTTGATGTCACGGCTGAGATCAAACTGCAGCGTGACGTTGGTCGATCCCAGCGATGAACGTGAGGTGATCTCGTTGACACCCGCAATCGTGCCCAGCGAGCGCTCCAAAGGCGTGGCCACTGTAGCGGCCATCGTGTCAGGGCCGGCACCCGGCAAGGAGGCATTGACCGAGATGGTCGGGAAGTCCACTTGCGGCAAGGAGGCAATGGGCAGCAGCTGAAAGCCCAGAATGCCCGCCAGCATCACGCCCAGCGTGAGCAAGGTTGTGGCCACTGGCCGCGCAATGAAAGGCGCGGAGATGCTCATGCCTGGCCCTCATTGGTGGCTGCATGGGCCGCCGATTGCTTGCTGCCTCGACGCGCTTGCCACTTCGCAGCCAGCGCCGCGAAGCTCAGATAGATGACCGGTGTGCTGAACAGCGTCAGCATCTGGCTGACGATCAAACCGCCGACCATGGTCACACCCAGCGGATGGCGCATCTCATGGCCCACGCCTGTGCCCAGCATCAAGGGCAAGGCCCCCAGCAAGGCCGCCATCGTGGTCATCAGGATGGGCCTGAAACGCAGCAGACAGGCCTTGTGGATGGCCTCGCGCGGGCTCAAGCCCTGCTCGCGCTGTGCCTCCAGCGCGAAGTCGATCATCATGATCGCGTTCTTCTTGACGATGCCGATCAGCAGCACGATGCCGATGATGGCCACGATGCCCAGATCCAGCCGGGCCACCAGCAACGCCACCAATGCACCCAAGCCGGCAGAGGGCAGCGTCGACAAGATCGTGACAGGGTGGATGTAGCTCTCATACAGCACACCCAACACGATGTACATCGTGACCACGGCTGCCAGCACCAGCAACAAGGTACTGGTCAGCGATGACCTGAAGGCCTCTGCCGCGCCTTGAAAGCTCGTCTCGACGCTGGGTGGCAAATCGAGGCTGGCCTCTTGCGCCTTGATCGCGTCAACGGCCTCGCCCAAAGCATGATCAGGCGCCAGGTTGAACGAGATCGTGGCCGAAGGGAATTGCGCCACATGGTTGATGGCCAGCGCCACCGGCCGCTCGACCATGCGCGCCACCGAACTCATCGGCACCTGCACAGCCGTCGTCACGCCATTGGCTGCCACAGAACTGCCGGGCACATACAGGCCCTCCAATGCACGAGGCCCACGCCTGAAATCCGAGGCGGCCTCCAGCACCACACGGTACTGGCTGGACTGCGTGTAAATCGTCGATATCAAACGCTGCCCGAAGGCGTTGTACAGCGCCGTGTCTATGGCCGCCACAGTCACGCCCAAGCGGCCTGCGGCCTCGCGGTCAATCTGCAGATAAGCCTGCTGGCCTTCATCCTGCAAGTCGCTGGCCACATCCATCAACTGCGGCAAGGTCTTGAGCTTGGCAACCAGGGCGTTGGCGGACTTGGTCAGGTCACCCACGTCCGGCGAACTCAACAAAAACTGGTACTGCGTTTTGGACACTTTGTCTTCGATCGTCAGATCCTGCACAGGCTGCATGTAAGCCGTGATGCCCGGAATGTGCGACGTGGCCCGGTCAAGCCGCTGGATGATCTGATCTGCCGATGCCTGCCGCTGTGCAAAAGGCTTGAGCGTGATCTGCATGCGGCCCGTGTTCAAGGTGGCATTGGCACCATCCACGCCGATGAACGATGCGAGATGGTCTACATCCGGGTCTTTCAAGATCGCGTCGGCCACCGCTTGCTGGCGCTCGGACATGGCCTCGAACGACGTCGTTTGCGTCGCCTCGGTGATCACCTGGATCAAACCCGTGTCTTGCAGCGGGAAGAAACCTTTGGGCACCAGCAAATACAGCCAGGCCGTGATGCCCAGCGTCGCCGCGAACGCCAGCAAGGTGGCCCGAGGGCGATCCAGCACCCAGTCCAGCGCCCGACCGTAAGACGCCACCATATTGTCAAAGGCCTGTGCGCTCCAGATACCCAGCCTGCTGTGCTGGCGTTCGTGTTCCGGCCGCAGCAGGCGCGCACTCATCATGGGCGTGAGCGTCAAGGACACGAAAGCCGAGATCAGGATGGACACGGCCAGCGTGATCGCAAACTCGTGAAACAGGCGCCCCACCACATCGCCCATGAATAACAAGGGGATGAGCACGGCAATCAGGGACACGGTCAGCGAGATGATCGTGAAGCCGATCTGCTTGCTGCCTTTGAGTGCCGCCACCATGGGGCTGTCGCCCTCTTCCACAAAGCGCGCGATGTTCTCGATCATCACGATGGCATCGTCCACCACGAAGCCCGTCGAGATGGTCAAGGCCATCAGCGTCAGGTTGTTGATCGAGAAACCGGCCAGATACATCACACCGAAGGTACCCACCAAAGACAGTGGCACGGCCACACCGGGGATCACTGTGGCGCTGACGCTGCGCAAGAACAAGAAAATCACCATCACGACCAACGCGATGGACAGCAGCAGCTCGAACTCGGTGTCTTCAACGGATGCACGGATAGTGGTCGTGCGGTCGGCAATCACCTGCACATCAAGAGATGCAGGCAACGAAGCTTGCAATTTGGGTAGCAAGGCCTTGACGTGGTCCACGGTCTGGATCACGTTGGCGCCGGGTTGGCGCTGAACGTTGAGGATGATGCCTGGCGTGCGGTCAGACCATGCTGCCAGGCGCAGGTTCTCCGCGTCATCGACGATCTGGGCCACATCACGCAAACGGATGGCGCGGCCGGCCTTCCAGGCGATGATCAGATCCTGATACTCGGCCGCAGATTTGAGCTGGTCATTGGCGTCGATGGTGGACGCGCGCTGCGAGCCATCAAAGCTGCCTTTGGCCTGATTGACGTTGGCCGCGGCAATGGCGGTGCGCACATCGTCCAGCGACAAGCCCAATGCAGCGAGTGTTTGCGGGTTGGCCTGGATGCGCACGGCAGGCCGCCTGCCACCCGCAATGCTGACCAGACCAACGCCATCGATTTGCGACAATTTGGGCGCCAGGCGGTTTTCAACCAGGTCATGCAGCTTGATCACCGGCAAGGACGGTGAGGTGATCGCGATGCTCAACACAGGCGCATCCGCTGGGTTGACCTTGCTGTAGACCGGCGGCATGGGCAAGTCGCTTGGCAGCAAATTGCTGCCAGCATTGATGGCAGCCTGCACCTCCTGCTCGGCCACATCCAATGACAGGCCCAGCGAGAAGCGCAGCGTGATCACCGACGCCCCGCCCGAACTGCTGGAGGTCATTTGGCTCAGACCAGGCATCTGCCCGAACTGGCGCTCCAGTGGTGCCGTGACCGTGGTCGACATCACATCCGGGCTGGCGCCTGGGTACAGTGTCGTCACCTGGATGGTAGGGTAGTCCACCTCAGGCAGCGCCGACAGGGGCAAGAGGCGATATGCGAGCAAACCAGCCAGCAAGATCGCCAGCATGAGCAAGGACGTGGCAACCGGCCGCTCAATGAAGATGCGTGACGGGTTCATGGCGCCTTGTTCAGTTCGCCACGATGCTGCTGGAACCAGGCCCTGCGCTCATCAGGGGTCATGGCCTTGATCTTTTGGGCGATCTCCGGCGGCAGATTGGCCAGGCGGCCCTGACGCCCGCCACTGGCTCCATCCCCGGTGGATCGGGCTCCGGCGCGTTGTTTGGGGTCTGCCGCAATCACCTCGACCTTGGCGCCGTCGCGCAGACGATCCACGCCGTCAATCACCACGCGCTCACCCACATTCAAAGGACCCTCAACGGCCATCCAGTTGCCATCAACCGGGCCAGGTTTGATCACTTTGGTCGCGACCTTGTTGTCGTCACCTACCACGTAGACGTAGTAGCCCTTGGTGCCGCGCAGCACGGCGGCGGGCGGAACCGTCAACACGTCGTGCAAGGTCTCCACTTGCAAAGACACGCTCACCGACTGATTGGGGAACAGCACGTCGTCTTCGTTGGGAAACACGGCTTTGATCTTGATCGTATCGGTGGTGACATCAATGGCGTTATCAATCGAGGACACGTGCCCTTGCGCCAGCACGTCGTGGCTGTTGCGGTCAAGCGCCTGCACCTGCAGCACCTGGTTGGCCTTCATCGCTACGGCAATCTTGGGCAGCACGTTGGACGGCACAGCAAAGACCAACGCCATCGGCCGGGTCTGCGTGATGCTCACGATGCCATTGGCGTCACCCGGCTGAACCACATTGCCCACATCCACTTGCTTGAGCCCCACACGACCAGAAATCGGTGCCAGCACGTGGGTATAGGTCAGTTGCAAACGAGCCGAGTCAACGGAGGCCTGATCCACCTTGACCGTGCCTTCTAGTTGATGCACCAGGGCTTCCTGCGTGTCAACCTGTTGCTTGGCCAACGCGTCCTTGGCCAGCAGTCCTCGGTAACGGTCCAGATCGACACGTGCGTTGTCCAGTTGGGCCTTGTCGCGTGCCAGCCCACCCTCTGACTGACTCAGGCTGGCTTGAAAGGCGCGTGGGTCAATTTGAGCAAGTGTTTGTCCAGCCTTGACCTGTTGCCCTTCTTTGAAGTTCAGCTTCTGCAGCACGCCGCTCACCTGGGCATGCACCACAGCCGTGTTGGCTGCCGTGAAGGTGCCAATGGCGTTGACCGCCGCATGCACATCACGCCGGTTTACCGGCATGACTGACACGGGTTGCACGCCCTGTCCATTGCCAAACCGACGCCCACCGCTGCCGCCCGATTTGGTCTCGGACGAGGCTTGCGCACCATCTTGAGGCTTGTGCTTCCACCACCAGGCTCCGCCGGCACCGGCCAACGCCAGCACCGCAAAAATCATCCACGGTGAGGCTTTGCCAAACAGGCGAGCGCTAGATCTGAACGTCACCAATTGCTTCGAGTTATTGCTCATCACGAAACGAACTACCTCACTGTGTAGCCATGTGCATCCATGCACGCCGCCACGGCGCGCTGGAACACTTCAGCATCCGCCAAGGCTGCGGCTTGCGTGGTCGCCCAGCGATTGCACGCTTGCTTGTCAGCTTCCGTCTGGGTCGCACTTTGACCGTTTCGCGGATAGATCACCGGAACGGGCGGAGCCTTTGGCACGGCAACTGGTGCAGGTGCCACCGCCACTGGCGCAACCGGTTGCGCGGATTCGGCACCGACCGGAGGTTGCACGACGACATAGCCCTGACCTGGCGACACCGCGTAATAGACCCCATTGGCGTAATAGTACGGCACGCCAGCCATCCAAAGTGTCACGCAATCTGGAGGCAACAGGGGTACCACGACGCCCACGGGCGGCACGACCACCACAAACCTGCCACCAAACGGTCGCCACCAGACGCCACTGTTAAAGAACAGATGGTTGGCGCCAAATGTGATGCTGACGCTGCCATCTGGCAAAACAGGC
>NZ_SCTN01000164.1 GCF_004297345.1 Aquabacterium sp.
TGCGCTTCACACCAACGACCAAACGCAGCCAATACCTGAGCATCAGCCTCCGCGTCCATGCCGCTCGCATGCAAGAACAGGATGGGCTGTTCACGCAGCGTGGCCCAACGGCCCTTGATGCGCGACCAGGCATGGGATACATCGATCATGCTCATTCCACCAAGGTCACGCGGTTGAGTTCTTCAAGCGTCGATTCACCACGCAGCACCCAGGCCAGTGCCGACTCACGCAAGAGCCTTGTACCGCTGGCACGCGCATGCGTCTTGATCTTGAGCAGCGATGCCCGGCTCACAATCAGGTCGCGCAAGGTATCGTCCATCAAGAGGATTTCCGACACGGCTCGGCGCCCCCGGTACCCTGTCTGGCGACAAGCCGGGCAGCCCACCGCGCGATGAAAATGTCCGTGCGTGTCCAGTGGCAATTGCGCAGCTTTGAGATCTGGCGCTGCCGGTTGCCAGGGCTGAGCGCACTGCGTACACAGCTTGCGCATCAGCCGCTGCGCCACCACCCCATTGAGCGCGGACACCATGTTGTAGAGATCCACGCCCATGTGCATGAAGCGTCCCACCACATCAAACACATTGTTGGCATGGATCGTGGACAGCACCAGGTGCCCCGTCAAGGCGGCCTGCGAGGCAATTTGAGCGGTTTCCGCATCGCGGATTTCACCCACCATCACGCGATCCGGGTCATGGCGCAGGATGCTGCGCAAGCCGCGCGCAAAGGTCAGCCCCTTCTTGTCGTTGACCGGAATCTGAACCACGCCGCCCAGTTGGTACTCGACCGGATCTTC
This sequence comes from Aquabacterium sp., assembly GCF_004297345.1. Classification (GTDB taxonomy): domain Bacteria; phylum Pseudomonadota; class Gammaproteobacteria; order Burkholderiales; family Burkholderiaceae_C; genus Aquabacterium. The sequence goes on from NZ_SCTN01000164.1 coordinate 794, forward strand.
GATCGTGATGATCTTGTCGGTGCCGTCATTGATCTCCTGCACCACGGCATACAAGGTGGTGGTCTTGCCACTGCCCGTGGGGCCCGTCACCAGCAACATGCCATAGGGCTTGCGCGCCAGGCGACGCACCACGGTGGCATCGTCGGCATCAAAGCCCAACCCTTCCAGGCTCAAGGCTTCTGCCTGAGACGACAGGCGACTGCGGTCCAGGATGCGCAGCACGGCATCCTCGCCAAAGCTGCTGGGCATGATGGAGACGCGAAAATCCACCTCACGCATACCCTCTTCAACAGACTGCAACACACGCAGCTTGAAGCGGCCGTCCTGAGGCAGACGTCGCTCACCGATGTCCAACTCGGCCATGACCTTGAGACGGGACACCAGTTGCTCGGCAACCTCTCTCGATCCCACATCGCCAACATGCAGCATGACGCCATCCAGACGATGCCGAATCACCATGCCTGACGCCGTGGACTCCAGATGCAGGTCGCTGGCCTGGGCTTTGAGTGCATCGAACAAGGTGGCATCCAGCAACTTGATGACGGGGCTGCTTTGCCGGCTGATGGCATCGACCGTCAACACGTGCGATGTGGAAGCACCCTTTTGCGCTTGGGCACCATCGGTTCCCGCAGAAAGCAAGGCGCCGCGGGCTTCAAATGCCTGCTCACCTCTGGCCAGCAGAAGGGACAAAGCCTCTTCGTCAATCCGTTGCCACGTCAACGCGTGCGGCACGACACGCGCCACAGCCTCGTGCAGCAACACATCATCCACATCAGGTGACAAAGCCCGCCACTGCTGCCCGGCATCGCAGGCCACGACCACACGCAAGCGCATGGCCTTGGCCAGAGGCCAGACGAACCAATCCGGTTCGCATGCCAGCAAGGGATCCTGCGGTGTGTCCACCATCTTCAACACGGCGCTCATTGAATCTGCTCCGCAACCTGGAAGATGGGCAGGTACATCAGCACCACGATGCCCCCGATGAGCACGCCCATGATCAGCATCAGCACGGGGCTGACCACCTTGCCGACCCACTCAGATCGGAAGAGC
>NZ_SCTN01000165.1 GCF_004297345.1 Aquabacterium sp.
AATGGGACCATAGGGAAGAAATGACCATAAGTTGGACAGCAAGTAACTAGAACTTTCATGACTCGACTCCCGGAATTTTTAAATAAATTAATGAAATGACTGTTGGCGCGTTGACATCTCGTAAGTGCAGATGGTGGCCTGGGGCTATTTATTAGGGTGATCGCCTTTTTTGCCAAAGGGCGTGATGCCCGAATTGGGGTGTGTGATTTTTCATGCGGTGACTTCTATCCAGCATGCGACCAGCGGGTGACCGCGGAGAACCATTGGTGGGCCTGCCCGGTGAACTTGAAAATTCGCGAGTTTCATCAACCGTTCAGCGCCAAGGGATACCACGGCAATCAGGTTCTTTGCGCCCAATTCCGCAGCTCGTTTCACGGTATTTCTGAGTAGTGCAACAGCGACGATGGAGGAAGTCTTTCCATATTCGACTTGTGTGCCGCCTCTCAGGTCGGTTGCGGCAAATCTGGATAATTCCCAAACGTCAGGGAGGCAAGGTGGCTCGGCACCGTCCAGTAGTTCCGGAAATACCTCGCCAAGCAGATAAGGGCGTGCTGTCGGCAGCAGGCGGGCGCAGCCAATAATGGCATCCTCTGAATTTTTGGCCACGATATATTCAGTGTCGGGGCGATCAAACTGATCCTCTTCGAATCCTTCCGGTGTTTCGAGATCCCAGCCTAGTAGTTCAACGAAGACACTGTGACGATATGTGCCCAGTTCGTTGTACAAGCCTTGTGGCAAACCTTCCTGTGCTCCAGTGATGATATTCATGGCGATTGGATATAACGAGCGCACCTCGTGAGGTGCGTTGTGCGGGTTCAGATATTCAGGGTTAATGCCGCGAGGCGTGGCAATTCGTCCTCAAGCCATTTCTGACGAGGATATGAACCAAGGGAGGCGAATTGCGCGCCGTCAGGCGCTGTCGTGCTGTTGTTTGGATTTGGTGTTCTTCATGCAGTCCCTTTTTGATTTGTAATTGATGCTTATTAGATGTGCCTGACAGGCGGGGCGCAACTGTCAAAGTATGCAAAACCCTATAAGGCTGTTGTCATTCAATCTTCACATTCGCTCCCCCAGAAGGGGGGTATTTGACGGAAATGTAAGGACATCAATACAAATGCAACCAATGCTGTTTTATTCGGCTGTTGGATTCATGGATTTGGTGCATGAGTTGCACCTTGTCGAGGTGATTGGATCAGTGGACCGATTTACCCGCCCCGTGAATAAGGGGTGACTGCTGCATGTTGGTGCGATCTGGCCCGGAGTCGACTATTTGTCTGGTTTCCCTTGTGGCGATCAATTGATGTCGTTCGCTATTTCGCCCCTGATTTAACGAGCTAACGAGCGCTGGATATTCATGCGAAGAATCCATCGCTTTCCTTCTTTGGTCTCGCGTTGTTGCTTTCTAGATCTAAGGCGCCATGCACTGGCGTGGTGACCGCTCCAACGGCATCTTCGGCGTTCGCGTCACGATGCCAACATGTCGTCCAAGAACTTCTTGGTGGCCTTTGCTGGACTGCAGGGCAACGCGGCCGCACATGAGCGAGGTCGACGACATGCGGACCTTCTCAGGCTCCTGTTCACAGGTGCAATTGCCTCCTGACCCATCCACAATCTGGGCGGATCCCTGACAGTGGCTCAGCAACGTGGCAAGGACTTCTATTTCGGTGATCGTCCATCCGATGGCTTCAAGTTGGTTATCGGTGGAAAGTCCATGACCAGCAACAACCACTGCAATGGTTGCCACCCTGTGGACCCCGCACAGGGGCAGTACGATACGGTACGTATGCATCAAGGCAGTTGGGAGGGCAAGTTGCTTGTGCAGGTTTTTGGCACAGCGACTGATGCGGCGATTGGCAGCGCAACTGCTGGATGTGCGTAAGGAGCCAGGCAGGCTTCAATGTGGACGGTAGCAATCGCCAGTTGCATGGCCAGGATCGCGCCAATGCAGGAAGGCTGTCCGCAGCAGTTGCAATAGCAGAGAAATCCAGCACGAATGCGCTGACTTGCTCGACGACACCTTGTCGTCGTCTACTCCGCACTTGAGAGTCTGTTTGTCAAGCTTGGCTTTGACTTCTATCGGACTCAGCTTGTCCAAACTGATCTTGCCGAAGTTGATGTTGTCCTGCAATCGTTTGAAGCGGCCTTCTGCATCATTCGCAGCTTTGTTGCCTTTGGCTGTACGCAGGTGAGTGGTGCAGTGCTTGCAGGCGGCCTCTACGGCGGCCGCTTTTTCCATTGCGCCTGATAAGTTGTTTTGATGCCCTCATGCTGTCTGACGAATCAGTTGCCGTTGCCGTCGCTCATGGCATGGAATCCAAAGTGCAAACCACTTTCAAGTGTGCCTGGTAGGGTTCTCGTCTGGCTGGCAGCTTGTTTCGCTCAGTTTTTTAAGGTCGTGTGCCATGAATGTTCTGCTGGTGTCGTAAGGACAGGCGTTCTCGGGTGCCATAGAACTTTACGGTCCATGCATACTAGGCAAGTCAATGGGCATTGGGTGGCTTTGAATCTGTGAGGATCTTCATCCCTGGCCTCCTAAGACCGAGGTGCTTGGTTCGATCCCAGCCGGGCGCGCCAATAATTCAAGCACTTGGCTTCCTGGTACCACCAGGAAAGGCCCGAGCAGGTTCATGTTGACTGTGGCTTAGTATGCGACCTTGTTTTGCCGCTTCCTAGCCAGTAGATCCATCATGCAACCAGATCTTCGTCCCTCTCCTTTTCCGACCGTCCCCATGGACCCGGATGTGCTGGATGCCATGCTGGATCAGGCTGAGGCCGATTTGGGCGCAGGCCGGCTGGATGCAGCAAGACAGGTGCTGGAACAAGTGCTCCAGCAAGATCCTCAACAGTTTGACGCGCTGCACCTGCTCGGTGTGATTGCCCTTCAACGCAAGGACTTTGCCAAGGGCGCCGAACTCATCGAGCAAGCCTTGGCGATGGATCCCGATGTGGACATGGCGCAGGTGAATCTTGGGGCTGCCAGACTGGAGATGAAGCAGCCTGAAAAAGCTTTGGCCTGTTTCGACAAAGCCATCAGCCTGGCGCCAGATTACGTAGAGGCTCATTTTGGCCGTGGTTGTGCGCTCCAGGCCATGAGTCAATGGCCGCAGGCGGTGCAAAGTTTCGCGCAGGTTCTCGCTTTGCAACCCGGGCACGTTGAGGCGCTCGCCAGCCAAGGCGCGGCGCTGTATGGTTGGCAGCACTATGACGAGGCCATTGTGGCGCTCGACAAAGCGTTGGCCTTGCAGCCCCAGCATGTCGCGGCCCTGATCAACCGCGGGTATGCCTTGTCTGAGCTGCAGCGCTACGAAGAAGCATTGGCCAGCTATGACCAAGTGATCTTGCTCAAGGTAGAGCGCCCTGCGGTCTATGCGCTGCGTGGTGACGCGCTGTTGGCCCTTGGGCGCATGGAATACGCACTGGCCAGTTTCGACCGGGCGTTGACACTTCAACCTGATCAGTTTGCCGTCTGGGCCAATCGCGGCAATGCCTTGTTGAAGCTGCGCCGGTTGAATGAGGCTGCTGCCAGCTTTGACAAGGCACTGAGTTATCAGCCCCAGCATTCGGACGTGCAGTCCAATCTGGCAGGGGCCTGGCGTGAGGCGGGGCGTTTGCAAGAGGCGCTGACATTGTGTGATCGTGTCTTGCAAAGTCATCCTCATCACGCTGGCGCATGGCAGAACAAGGGTAACGCGCTGATGGACCAAGGGCGCTTGACGGAGGCGCGTGAGGCGTTTGCCAAGGCGTCAAGCTTGCAGCCCGACAATGCCGAGGCGAGATGGTCGCAAGGCTGGGTCGCCACATTGCAAGGCGACTGGGCTACTGGCTTGCCCTTGTTGGAGTGGCGCTGGAAGAAAGCGCATATCGCCTCTGCCAAGCGCGCGTTCATCCAGCCGCAATGGGATGGGCAAGCCGATCTGCGGGGGCGCACTATCTTGCTGCACGCTGAGCAAGGCTTGGGTGACACCATTCAGTTCTGCCGTTATGTCACGCAGGTGGCCGCACTGGGTGCGCGCGTGGTGCTGGAGGTTCAGCCACCTTTGGTCCATCTGATGAGCAGTCTGGATGGGGTGGCCCAGATCGTTGCGCAAGGGCAGGCGCTGCCCGCTTTCGATACCCACTGCCCTTTGATGAGTTTGCCTATGGCTTTCAAGACGACGCCGGATACCGTGCCGACGGTGCCTGCTTACTTGACGGCTGATCCGGCATTGGTTCAGCGCATGGCCAACAGGCTGGGTGCCAATGTGAAGCAGCGTGTGGGCTTGGTCTGGTCAGGCAACGCCATGCACAGGGATGATCACAATCGCTCCATGCCACTGGCGACATTGCTGGATGCATTGCCCCAGGGGCCGCAGTTCTATGTCTTGCAAAAAGACATACGTGACTCAGACATGGCCACGCTGCGCGCACGTCATGACGTGATTCTGCTGGAAGATGCCTTACAGGATTTCGACGCCACGGCAGCTTTGGTCGCTCAGATGGATGTGGTGATCTCGGTTGATACGTCGATCGCGCATCTGGCCGGAGCCTTGGGCAAGCCCGTATGGCTCTTGCTGGCGAAGATGCCGGATTGGCGCTGGCTTTTGCAGCGGCATGACACGCCCTGGTATCCCGCCACCCGCCTGTTCCGTCAGATCACTGCAGGCCAATGGGCCGATCCTTTGCGTGATGTGGGGCAAGCACTGACAGCCCGTGCCATGCACTGACCGGGATACGTCATGCCAGCAACCTCTTCCCGATCATGGCTTTTTTTCCTGTCTGCACTGTGTGTGATGGTGCTGGCGCAATGGCAAGTCAGCAGTTGGCAGCAAACGCATGCGGAAAACATCGATCAGCTGATTGATGCCGCGCGCGGCGTGCTCAGCGGGACGCCTCATTGGCGGGCCTACCAGAACCGCATCCTGTCCCCGGCACTGGTGCATGTGATGGGTTGGTTCTCGTATCAACCGATGACGCTGTTTGTGCAATACGCGCTCTTCGCGTTGAATGCCGCCCTGTTTTTGCTGGTGTGGCGCCGGACCGGGCATCACCTGCTGGGCGTGCTGGCGGTGGCGGCGTGCGGTCTGTTGTGGATCCTGGAGCACCACAGGTGGTCTTACACATGGGACTTCACCGAGGCGGCCTGTTGGCTGGCCTTGTCCTGGATGGCCATCAATCGGGCATCCCTGAAGGCGGTGTTGCTGCTGATTGTCGTGTCTGCCTTCAATCGGGAAAGCGCGCTGTTCATGTGCTTGTATCCGCTGGTCTGCGGTGCGCTGTTGCTCCGCCAGGATGCGGCACAAGGCCGCCGTTGGATCAAGGGTGGTGTGCTGGCATTGGTGGCCGTGCTGCTTGTGACGGAGGGCTTGCGCAAGCTGTTGTTCGGTTACTCGTCCCTGTCTGGTGTGGGCGTTGACGCCTCACATGCCATCTTCGAAAACCACATCAATCTGGCCATCAACTTGCGCCTGCTGGCCACCATGGTCGAGCAAGCCTCGCCTATCCTGTTCATTCTGGCTGTCTATGGCGTGTCCATGCTGTGGTTCATCCAGGTCGGCATCAGCCGTCGTGCACCGCAACTCGTCGGGCTGGGCGTTGCCTTGTCGCTGTATTTCGCTTCTTTGCTGGTGTTCGGTCTGCTCCACGAGTTGCGCCTGTATCAACCATTGAACTGGTGCGTGGCGTACCTGCTGCTCACTTCGCAGTCGGTGGGTGATGCGATGGTCGAGGTCAGCTCGTCGTGAGCGCCATATGCCTGTCGTGTGACTTTCGTTCAGTGATGACTGCGTAAGCCTCTTCTACACTCCGCGCCGCAGTACACGGGTCGTGCCTTGATGTGAGAGAAGGTATGGCGTTCACATCATCACAAATCACACAATCAGGTTATGAATGACGCGTCGCTGACGGTCACCCCTACTGCGGGTCGGGTTCGGCTGGATGCCGAGGCGCTCAAGGCCAGGCGGCATCAACTCGGTCTGAGCCAGGAAGC
>NZ_SCTN01000166.1 GCF_004297345.1 Aquabacterium sp.
AGATCGAGCAATTGGGTGCCGTGCGCATCGGTGACGACGTCGAACTCGGTGCCAACACCTGTGTGGACCGGGGCGCCATCGAGGACACCGTGATTGAAAACGGCGTCAAGCTCGACAACCTGGTTCAGATCGCGCACAACGTGCACATCGGTGAGCATTCCGCCATGGCCGGTTGTGTCGGTGTGGCCGGTAGTGCGCGCATCGGCAAGCATTGCACCGTGGGTGGCGCCGGCATGATTCTGGGGCACCTCACCTTGGCCGACAACGTGCACGTGTCCTCCGGTACGCTGATTTCCCGCTCCATTTCACAGCCCGGCATGTACACCGGGGTGTTCCCATTCGACGACAACGCATCCTGGGAGAAGAACGCAGCCACGCTGCGGCAACTCCACGCCTTGCGTGATCGCATCCGTACCTTAGAGAAACAGATCAAATCGTGATGGACATCCACAAGATCCTCGAAAAGCTCCCGCACCGTTACCCGTTCCTGATGGTGGATCGTGTGTTGGAGATTGAAAAGAATGTGCGGATCCGCGCCTTGAAGAACGTGACGATCAACGAGCCGTTCTTTCAGGGGCATTTCCCCACGCGCCCGGTGATGCCTGGCGTGTTGATGCTGGAGGCTTTGGCGCAAGCGGCCGCCTTGCTGGCCTTTGATGCGCGCGGTGAAGGCGCCAATGAAGATTCCGTGTACTACTTCGTCGGCATCGACGGTGCTCGTTTCAAGCGTCCGGTGGAGCCCGGTGATCAACTGATCCTGGACGTTGCCATGGACCGCAACAAGGCCGGCATCTACAAGTTCAATGCGCAAGCGTTTGTGGGTGAGGAACTGGCTGTGTCCGCTCAGATCATGTGCACCGTGCGCAAGGTGGCCTGATCTCGTCATGGCGAATATTCATTCCACCGCGATCGTTGACCCCAAGGCTCAACTGGCCGAGTCGGTGTCGGTCGGCCCCTATTCGATCATTGGTCCGGATGTGGTCATTGGTGAAGGCTCGACCGTTGGCGCGCATTGCGTGATCGAGGGGCACACCACGATTGGCCGCGACAACCGCATCTATCAGTTCGCTTCGCTGGGCGGGGATCCGCAGGACAAGAAGTACGCGGGCGAGCCGACCCGCCTGGTGATCGGGGATCGCAACACGATCCGTGAGTTCACGACTTTCAATACCGGCACGGTCCAGGACAAAGGCATCACGCAGATCGGTGATGACAACTGGATCATGGCCTATGTGCACGTGGCGCATGACTGCCTCATCGGCAACCACAACGTGATCGCCAACTCGGTGCAGTTTGCCGGGCACGTGACTGTGGGTAACTACACCTTGATCGGTGGCATCAGCGGCGTGCACCAGTTCGTGCGCATAGGTGACTTTGCCATGGTGGGTTTTCAGACGCGCCTGTCGCAGGACTTGCCGCCTTTCATACAGGCCGCAGGCAACCCTGCGGAGGCTCAGAACGTCCACCAGGAAGGTCCGCGGCGTCGGGGGTATGTGCCTGAGCGTCTGAGTATCCTCAAGCAGATGTACCGCACCTTGTATCGCAAAGGCCTGACACTGGAAGCGGCCAAGGCCGAGATCGCGACCCTGCGCGGGCAACACGCTGAAGCCGATGCGGACATCGACATGATGTTGTCCTTCCTGGCTGACGCGACGCGCGGCATTGTGCGCTGACAGCGATGGGAACGGCAGCTCCGCACATGGCCATGGTGGCCGGTGAGACTTCCGGCGATCTGCTCGCGGGTTTGTTGTTGGGCGGCATGAAGAGCCGTTGGCCCGATTTGACGGCGTCCGGCATTGGTGGGCCGCGCATGGCTGCACATGGCTTTCAGGCGCATTGGCCCTATGAGAAGCTGGCCGTGCATGGCTTCAATCTGGAAGTACTGCGTCGCTTTCGTGAGATCTGGGGCATCCGAGAGCAACTGGCCGAGCGTTTGCGCCATGAGCGCCCTGACGTGTTCATCGGGGTGGATGCGCCGGACTTCAATCTGGGTCTGGAAGCACGCCTGAAGAAGGTTGGCATCAAGACCGTGCACTTTGTCAGCCCGTCGATCTGGGCCTGGCGGGGGGGGCGCATCAACAAGATCCATCAATCGGTGGATCACATGTTGTGCCTGTTCCCTTTCGAGCCTCAGCTCTATCAAGACAAAGGTATCGCGGCCACGTTCGTGGGACATCCGCTGGCGGACACCTTCCCGCTGGAGGTGCCTCGCGATGCTGCGCGTGCCAAGCTCGGTTTGCCCGCTGATGCGCCTGTCGTGGCGGTACTGCCTGGCAGCCGTGGCGGCGAGATCCGCCATATCGCGCCGACCTTTTTGCAGACGATCGCCCGCCTGAGCCAGATGCGCCCGGATCTGCGTTTCGTGTTGCCGGTCGTGCCGGGCATGCGCGCCTTGATTGACCCGATGGTGGCTGAGCAAGTGCCCAACAAGTCGCAACTGATGGTGCTGGACGGTCAATCGCACGAGGCTTTGGCCGCTTGCGATGTGACGCTGATCGCCAGTGGTACGGCCACTCTGGAGGCCGCGTTGTTCAAGCGCCCCATGGTCATTGCCTACAAGATCAGCGCCTTGAGCTGGCCGATCATGAAGCGCATGGCCTACCTGCCTTGGGTGGGCCTGCCCAATATCCTCCTGAGGGATTTCGTCGTTCCGGAACGCCTTCAGCACGATGCCAACCCCGAGCAACTGGCTGCGGATGTGTTGGCCTGGCTGGATCAGCCGGCGCGGGCGCAGTCCGTACAGCAACGTTTTCTTGAACTCCACCATACCCTGAGGCGCAACACCGCCCAGGCCGCCAGCGATGCCATCGCCCAAGTCCTCGAACGCCGCTAAGGGCGCCAAAGTCAGCCGTGCAGGCAAGGCTGCAACTGAGCCTGTCACGCCGCAGCAGTTGGATTTGCTGTGGCCAGCCGCGTCTGCGGGCTTGTTGGCTGGGGTGGATGAAGCAGGTCGGGGCCCATTGGCTGGCCCGGTGGTGGCCGCCGCCGTGATCCTGGATGATCAGCAACCCATTGCGGGGCTGGCGGACTCCAAGAAGTTGACAGCGCGTACTCGTGAGCGCTTGTTCGACGAAATTCGCGCGAAGGCGCTGTGCTTTTGCGTGGCCGAAGCCAGTGTCGAGGAAATCGACGAGCTCAACATCCTGCATGCCACGATGCTGGCCATGCGCCGTGCCGTGGAAGGCTTGCGTTTGAAGCCGGCCATGGTTCAGGTCGATGGCAACCGCGTGCCGCCCCTCAATGTGCCCGCGCAGGCCATTGTTCAGGGCGATGCCAAAGTGCAGGCCATCTCCGCCGCATCCATTTTGGCCAAGGTGCACCGAGATCGCTTGTGCGAGCAGTTGCACGAGGCCTATCCCCAGTATGGTTTTGATGGCCACAAAGGTTATCCCACCGCAGACCACGTAGCTGCCTTGAAGTTGCATG
>NZ_SCTN01000167.1 GCF_004297345.1 Aquabacterium sp.
CATTGATCACGGGCACCTTTTCTTCCAGGGCCACCTTCGCGCATTCGGCGGCACCGGGCAGCATCAGGCTGCACCCCACGCCGAAGGGCTTGTCTGTGAGACGACGGATTTCGCGAATGGCCGCACGGCATTCTTCAGGCGACAAAGCGCCAGATGCCAGGATGCCCAGACCGCCTGCATTGCACACAGCGGCCACCAAGGAAGGCACGGCGATATAGGTCATGCCGGGCAGGACGATGGGGTGCTGGATGCCCAGCATCCGGGTCAGGCGAGTGTTCATGGTGTGGTCTGCAGATGAAGCCAGTCAGCGTGCCGCGGCAACGAGGTCGGCGGGACTCTATCACCACCCTGAGCGCCATCGTCACGTGGCCCCAGCCACCCGAGCCAAGGGGGTCAACCCTCGGGCGAGACAGCGACAATTGTCGGTTGAACGACATCAGCGCAGCCCTTGCTTGAGGGGTGATGCAGGGATTACCGAACACCGCGCAACCATGTTCATTCAACACAATTCATTCATCCATTTCACGGAGTGCCTGATTCCATGTTGTCCCGCCGCCGCTTCCTCGGTACCGCCGCCCTGCAATCTGCCGCAGCGCTGGGTTTGTCTTGCATCACCTTGCCCAGCCAGGCCTCTGCTGCGCGCACATTCAATGACGCCATGGCTGCGCCCAAGAAGGGCCTGGGCCAGTTGGGCCGCGTGCCTGCGCTGGTGATCGGTACAGGCTATGGCGGCGCCGTCACGGCCTTGCGACTGGCCGAAGCGGGCGTGCCCGTGGTCATGCTGGAGATGGGCCGTTTGTGGACACAACCCGGCAGCGACGGCAAGGTGTTCACGAAGACCTTGTCTCCCGATGGCCGTGCGATGTGGTTCAAGGACAAGACCGAGGCCCCGCTCAAGACCTTCCTCGGCCTGGATGTGATCAACAAGAAGATCCCGCGCTATGCCGGCGTGCTCGATCGCGTCAACTATGACGAGATGTCGGTGTATGTGGGGCGCGGCGTGGGTGGCGGCTCGCTGGTCAACGGCGCCATGGCCGTGACACCCGCGCGCTGGTACTTCGAGGAGATGCTGCCCGGCGTCAACGCCAATGACATGTATGGCACCTACTTCCCTCGTGCCAATGCGCAACTGAGTGTCAATCAGGTGGACCCGGCCTGGTTCGAGACGGCAGCCTGCTATCGCTATGCCCGCGTGTCACGCACAGCGGCCGAACAATCGGGCTACAAGACCGTGTTCGTGCCCAGCGTGTACGACGCCAAATACATGGAAGCCGAACTGGCCAACAAGGTGCCCCGCTCGGCACTGGCGCAAGAAGTGATCTACGGCAACAATGCCGGCAAGCTCAGCCTGGACAAGACCTATCTGGCCGATGCCGTGGGCACGGGCCGCGTCACCATCTACACGCTCAGCGAAGTGCGACGCATCGAGCAGCAGGCCAATGGCGATTACCTGCTGACCGTGCGCCAGATCGACGAAGCCGGCAACGTGTTGGGCACCGTGCAGATCAGTTGCGGCAAGCTCTTCCTGGGCGCCGGCAGCCTGGGCACGACCGAGCTGCTGGTCCGGGCACGCGATACCGGCACCCTGCCCAAGCTGAGCGCGCAAGTAGGCCAAGGTTGGGGCCACAACGGCAACGTGATGACGGCGCGCGCCAACCATCTGTGGAACCCGACGGGCTCGGTGCAATCGACCATGCCAGCCATGGGCATCAACGATTGGTCCAACCCGACCAACCCGGTGTTTGCCGAGATCACGCCACTGCCTACGGGCTTCGAGAACTGGGTGAGCATGTACCTGGCCATCACACGCAACCCCGAGCGTGGCCACTTCCAGTACGACCCAGCCACGGACACGGCTCGCCTTCAATGGACGCGCTCGCAAAACGCCGTCACGGTCAACTCGGCCAAGCAGATGTTCGACAAGATCAACGCCAGGCAAGGCACCATTTACCGCACCGATCTGTTCGGCGGCGGCAAGGCCTTTGCAGATGATTTCTGCTATCACCCGCTGGGCGGCTGCGTGCTGGACATGGCCACCGACAACGTCGGCCGCGTCAAGGGTTATCAGAACCTGTATGTGACAGACAGCTCGCTGATCCCCGGCAGCATCGGTGTGAACCCGTTCGTGACGATCACGGCCCTGGCGGAGCGCAACATCGAGCGCGTGCTGGCGCAGGACTTCGTGTAATCAGGCCTCGCCAGAACGCGACAGCCTGATCACCTCGGCGCTGTGGCGTTGCCCGGCGCCGCGCAAGGCGAACCAGTGCAGCAGGGTCTGGTAGAGCGCCTGCGTGTCAATGGGCTTGGACAAATGCCCGTTCATGCCAGCGGCCATGCAGGCGTCTTTCTCTTCCTGCAAGACGCTGGCGGTCATGGCCACGATGGGCAACTCGCGCTGATCAGGCATCAGGCGGATGGCGCGGGTGGCTTGCAAGCCATCCATCTCAGGCATGTGCATGTCCATCAGCACCAGATCAAAGGCCTGGTTCTGCAACAAGGCCAGGGCTTCCACGCCATTGCGAGCCGGCGTCACCTCGATGCCCGCCATGCTGAGCAACTCCATGGCCAGCACGCTGTTGATGGGGTTGTCCTCGGCCAGCAGCACGCGCGCGCCTGAGTGGTTCTGCCTCAGCAGACCAATGGCCTCTTCTGCCGTGAGCTGAATGGCGGCCTCGTCAGCAGCCGTTTGGGCGCTCGTCTGAGCGGCATGCAGCCTGATGCGACACCAGAACACGCTGCCTTGCCCCACCTGGCTGCGCACACCAATGCGCCCATCCATCAATTCGACCAGGCTGCGCGTGATGGCCAGGCCCAGCCCTGTGCCGCCATAGCGGCGCGTGGTGGATTCATCGGCCTGCACGAAGGCGTTGAACAGCTTGCTGGCCTGTTCTGCCGAGATGCCCACGCCCGTGTCTTGCACCTCGATCAGAAGATGAACCTCATCGCCCTGGATCAACTCGGGTTTGATCACCAGCGTCACTTGCCCGCGCTCGGTGAACTTCACCGCATTGCTCAGCAGATTGATCATCACCTGTGACAGGCGCATGGCATCACCGCGTACGCGCTGAGGGCAGCCCTCCGTGTTAACGACCAGAGCCAGCTTCTTTTCACGGGCTTTGTCCGACACCAGTGACACGGCCTTGTCCATCACCTCCACCAGGTCGAAGTCAGCCTGCGTGAGCGTGAACATGCCTGCCTCGATCTTGGACAGATCCAGGATGTTGTTGATGATGTCCAGCAGGTGCTCGGCGGCCTCTTGAACGGTCTTGAGGCGTTCGGCCTGCCCGGGCAGCATGGGCCCTTGCTGGATCAGATAGGTCACGCCCATGATGGCGTTCATGGGCGTGCGGATCTCGTGGCTCATGTTGGCGATGAAGGCGCTCTTGGCGCGTGTCGCGGCTTCGGCCTTGTCTCGCGCAAATTGCAACTGCTCCGTGCGTTGTGCCACGGTGTCTTCGAGATGATCCCGGTAGGTGGACAGCTCGGTCATGCGCACGCTCAGGCGGGCGTGCATGTCGTGCAAGGCCTTGGCCAGCGCCTCGATTTCATCGGCCTGCCCGGTGCCCAACTCGAACTGAGCGGGCTCGCCTTCGCGCAGATTGGCCGCAGTGCTGGCCAGCATCCCCAGTGGTCGCGTGATCCTGCCGGCCAACCACCAACTGATCATCATGAACAGACCTGATCCCAACAGCCCCAGCAACAGCATGCGTTGCCAGAGCTTGGTGGCAGGCCCATAGGCCAGATCGGGGTTCTGGCGCAACACCATCATCAGGGGAGGCTTGCCTTCGCGCTCGGTCCAGCGCACGGGCGCGATCGCCGTCAACTGCTCGCCGATATCCGGCCAGTTGATCACACGGGCCACCGCACGCTTTTTGAGATCGTCCAAGCCTGGCGCCGTCAGCTTCTTGCCCAGCAAGGCAGTCGGCCCCACCGTGACATCGCCGTCCGGCGTGAGCAGCAAGGTATGCGCAAGGCCATCATCCTGCGCCACCATGGCACTGTGCATGTCGCGCACCCATCGCCAATTGAGCATGCCCACGATCACGCCTATGCGACGTCCTTCGTAATCCAGCACAGGCACAGCCATGTCGATCAACTGCACGGGACGGCCGTCCACATCGCGTGGCAGGTAAGGCGCCAAGGGGCCACCTGCCTGCGGCTTGCCCAGCCAGTTGTCCACCATGCCCGAGACAAACCAAGGCTGCGCTGAAAAATCCTGCCCTTCCAGGCGCGCACCCGTGGCCGTCACGACCACACCTTTGGCATCGGTCAGGGCCAGCCACTCAAACTCGGGACGACTGGCCTTGACGCGCTCCAGTGCCAACCGCATGTCCGCGGCATCCAACAGGCCGCTGGCCACTTCCGGGCGCTGAGCCAGTTGGGAAATGTCTCGCTGCCTCTCAGACAGGGCCAGCGACACCACCTGCCCCAGCACGCTGGCCTCTCGGCGCGCTGCTTCGCTGACGGCTTGCTGCAGTTGCTGGCGTTGGTCTTGCGCCAGCCAGAAAGACAGCAGCACCGCAAAAACGACCCCACTGAGGCCCGTCACCCAGGCAAACCGTGCACGCACGCTGCGATGGGGCAGATAGGGATGCAATCTATCCAGCGCTGTCATCATGCCGGGCTGTCTTCGTTATGCGGTGTACGCGAATGTACGGATGTGGTTTCGCGCGATGAGAAACCACAATCCCTGATCACATCTTGCCTTGCCGTACAACCCAGAGCCAAGGCGTTTGTGATCATCATAAACATACGGAGTGGGTTCATGGCTGATGGTCGTCTGTCGACCTGGTTAGCGGGTGTGATCTGGATCACACCCATGGCAACACACGCCACAGAGTTGGTGATTGCCACGGTCAACAATGGGCACATGATCACCCTGCAGAAGATGTCGGGGGAATTCGAGCGAGCCCATCCTGACATCCAGTTGAAGTGGATCACGCTGGAAGAAGGCATCTTGAGACAGCAGGTCACACGAGATGTGGCGACAAAAGCTGGTCAATTCGACGTCATGACCATTGGCGCCTACGAAGCCCCCATCTGGGCGCGCAAGGGCTGGATCAGGCCCTTGACCCCGTCGCCCGACTACGACGTAGCTGACCTGCTGGCACCGATACGGCAATCCCTCAGCGTGGACGACAAGCTCTACGCCCTGCCCTTTTACGGCGAGAGCTCCATGACGATGGTGCGCACCGACCTGCTCAAGGCTGCAGGCATCAAGCTGGGCGATGCACCCACCTGGGCCCAGATTCGCCACGCGGCAGAGAAAATGCATGCGCCCGACAAAGGCATTTATGGCATCTGTCTGCGCGGCAAGCCAGGTTGGGGCGAAAACATGTCGCTGGTCACCACCATGGTCAACACCTTTGGCGGCCAGTGGTTCAACATGAACTGGCAACCGCAGTTGCAGACACCTGCATGGCGCAACGCCGTGTCGTTCTATGCAGATCTGCTCAATCTGTATGGCCCGCCTGGTGCAGCGGCCAATGGCTACAACGAGAACCTGGCCTTGTTCATGGATGGCCGATGTGCCATCTGGGTCGATGCCACGGTGGCAGGGTCTTTCGTCAATCGGGCCGGCAGCTCGAAAGTAGCGGGCAAGGTGACCTTCTTGCAGGCACCCACGGCGGTGACGACCAAAGGTGCCCATTGGGTCTGGACCTGGGCACTGGCCATCCCAACCTCCTCCACCAAGGCCCAGGCTGCGCAAAGCTTCATGGAGTGGGCCACATCCAAGGATTACATCCGGCTGGTCGCCGAGCGGGAGGGTTGGTCAGCCGTGCCTTCAGGCACGCGCCTTTCAACCTACGCGTCGCCGCAGTTCAAGCGGGCCAACCCCCACGCGCTGGTAGAGCAACTGGCCATCTCAACAGCCAATCCGCACGACGCCACCTTGCCCCGTTCGCCCTACAGCGGCATCCAGTGGGCATCCATCCCGGAGTTTCAAGCCATCGGCACGGCCGTCGGACAAGAGATCAGCGAGTTGCTGCAAGACCCCGTGACCGTGGACGAGGTGCTGAGCAAATCGCAGCAGATCGCTGATCGCAAGATGCGTGCTGCAGGCTATTACCGCTGAGCTTGCAGGGTGTGCAGTGCGGTCACCAAGCGCCGCACAGCGCCATCCATACGCGCTTGCGGCGTGTTGGCGTAGCCCATGACCAGGCCATTGAAACCTGACACACCACCTGTGCCGTACATCGCCAGCGGGCGCGGGCTGAGCCCGAGTTCATAGGCCTTGCTGGCCAGTACCAGATCCGACACGGCATCATGGCCTTGCGTCGGCAAGCTCAGCACCAGGTGCATGCCTGCCTGGCCGCCCAGCAATTGGCCTGGCAAGGGCCACTGACTGGTCAAGGCATCACGCAGTGCCGCCTGACGCTCGGCATACAGCTTGCGCATCTTGCGCAGATGGCGGGTGAAGTACCCTTCATCGATGAAGGCGGCCAGCGCACGTTGCTCGAACGGCCGGCCACGTCGAACCAACTCGCCCACGGCCCCACCCGCCCGCTCAGCCAAGGCTTGAGGCCAGACGATGAAGCCCAGCCGCAAGGCAGGGAACATCGACTTGCTGAAGGTGCCCAGGTACACCACCGGGGCATCGTCCACCTGCCCCTGCATCGCGGCCAGCGGTGGGCCATCGTGGCGGAACTCGCTGTCGTAGTCGTCTTCCAGGATCCAGGCACCGACCTGGCGAGCCTGCTCGATCAGGTGCAAACGCCGCGGCAAAGTCAGCACAGAGCCCAATGGATACTGGTGAGAAGGCGTTGTGTAGATCATGCGAGGTGGTTTGGCCTGCCACCAATCATCCGGCGGGGCGATGCCGTCTGCATCCACCGTCACGGGCACCACATTCAGGCCCGCTTGCAAGAAGGCGGTGCGCGCTCCGCCATAACCCGGGTGTTCCAACCAGACCGTATCACCCACATCGGCCAGGATATGGGCGCACAGTTCCATGCTGTGCTGCGTGCCATCGGTGACGGTGACCTGATCGGCATGGCAACGCACACCACGCGCGGCACGCAGGTAGGTCGCGATGGCTTGACGCAATTCAGGCTCGCCAACAGCGTGGCGATAGCCCAGATCCAGCGTACTGCCTTGGCGCAAGGCGCGGTCACACAGGCGTTGCCAGGTGGGCAAGGGGAAAGCGTCCAGCGCGGGCATGCCGGGCATAAAGGGCCGTAAGTCATCCTCAGGCAAGCGGCGGCGATCGCACAGGCGCACGCGCCGTGACACTACTGCGTTGGCATCAACTTGATCCGTCCCTTTGTGCAAGCGTGATGCACCAGCAGCCACCGCAGAAAACGCCGCAACCACCGTGCCCTGCCGGCTGGGCTGCACATAGCCTTCTGCTGCCAATTGCTCATACGCA
The DNA here is from genome assembly GCF_004297345.1 of Aquabacterium sp. Classification (GTDB taxonomy): domain Bacteria; phylum Pseudomonadota; class Gammaproteobacteria; order Burkholderiales; family Burkholderiaceae_C; genus Aquabacterium. Next base: position 7,370 of record NZ_SCTN01000167.1, read on the forward strand.
TGGATGACGCCATTGCGCGCCATGGCCAGATCCCGCGCCAGATCACGGCTGGATGGCAGCACGGCGCCAGCCTGCAGGCGGCCTTGCGCAATGGCATCACGCAAAGCCTCGTACAAGACGCGTTGCAGAGGCTGGCGCTTTTTGATGGATTGAGACTTGAGGCGCCGCCCATCCAGCAGCAAGCACAGATCAGCCATGTGATCGTGGCTCCATGAAATGTTTGAATCGTGGTTCTTTGCATGGTGCCAGAACTTCTCTATCGTTCACGCACCAACTCACACATCCATCACAAACAGGAGGCCCTCAGGGATCACGCCATGCAAGCAGGCAACGCACCAGAACAAGAACAGACACCATCTGCAGCCCCCAGCGATCGCGCACGGATCAGACGCGCGGCAGAACGGGCCAGCTACGACGAAGAAACGGTCCACGCCATCGTGGACGCCGCCTGGCTGTGCCATGTCTCCTTCGCCTGCCCGGACGTGCTGTGCCTGCCCACCGTTTGCTGGCGCGTGGACGACAAGCTCTACATCCATGGATCCAACGGCAGCCGCATGATGAAGCACCTGGCCAGCGGCGCGCCCAGTTGTGTCGCCATCACCCACCTCGATGGTCTGGTGATGGCCCGCTCGGCCTTTTCTCACTCGATGAACTTCCGCTCTGTGGTCGTTCATGGCGCCTTCGAGGTGGTGGCAGAGGACGATAAACCAGCCATCCTGCACGCCCTGATGGAGCACATCGCCAAGGGCCGTGGCGACGAAGCCCGCAAGCCCGACGCGAATGAACTCAAGGCCACGACGGTGCTGGGCATCAGTCTGCACGAGTCATCCGCCAAGGTGCGCAACTGGGGCCCCAGGGACAAGGAAGAAGACCAGGCCCTGCCCGTTTGGGCCGGCGTCCTGCCCATGGGCGAAGCGCGCTTGCCCGCCATTTCGGAGCCCGGTTGCACACAGCCCTTGCCGGCCTTCGCACAGGCGTGGTCCGCACAGGGCACCTTCAAGGCAGAGGTGTTGCCATGAACCAGGCCAGCATCTCGATTACCGCTCGGCAGGCCTGCCTGGCAGATCTGAATGAGCTGGCAGGCCTCTTCGATGCCTACCGCCAGTTCTACGGACGCCCCAGCGACCTGAGCGCTGCCGCCTCCTTTCTGCGTGAGCGCTTCAACCATGGGCAGTCCGTCCTGTTCGTCGCCCACGCCGGTACGCAACCCGTGGGCTTTGCCCAGCTCTATCCCTCGTTCTCGTCGGTATCGCTGGCACGCACCTATGTGCTCAACGACCTCTATGTGGATGAACGCCATCGGCGTGCAGGCGCTGGTCGTCTACTCCTGAACACTGCCGCCCAGTTTGCCCAGGCCGTGGGCGCCGTCAGGCTGACGCTGAGCACCGCCCGCAACAACACCACCGCCCAGTCGGTTTATGCTGACGCCGGCTGGCAACGTGATGAGCAGTTCTGGGTCTATCACCTTCCCCTGTCCGCTTGAACATTGGTCTGACAACATGACACACCGCTACACCGCAGAAACCATCTGGCAACGGGGCGACCAGCCCTTCACCGACAAACGCTACAGTCGCGGCCACCTGCTGCGCTTTGATGGCGGCATCGAGGTGCCGGGGTCTTCTTCGCCCTTGTCCGTACCGCTGCCCATGTCGGTAGAAGCGGCGGTCGATCCGGAAGAGGCCTTCGTCTCGGCCATATCGAGTTGCCACATGCTGTGGTTCTTGTCGATTGCCTGCCAGCGCGGCCTGGTGGTCGATTCGTATCACGATGCCGCC
>NZ_SCTN01000168.1 GCF_004297345.1 Aquabacterium sp.
TTCCCGACCCTGGCCAACAAGCGCAGCAGCCACCACGCGATTGCCGAAGACGAAGGTCTGGGCAAGAGCCCGTTGGATCTGGCATCCAATCGCCTGATTCCCTCTGTGTATGGCGGCGACGGCGAAATCAACGAGGTGGGCGATCCGAACGCGGGCACAGCCGCCTCTGCACATGCCATGGTGCAGTTCATCCACCTGCATGCGGTGTGGGGCAACGGGCCTCGTGCGGCAGGCGCTGCGCGCGCTGGCAGCACGCCGGGCTCATCCACGTTGGCGGTGTCGCGTGCCGATGGCGTGGATTGGGCCTACACAATCAACACCCGAGACTGGGCACCAGGTGTGTCGCCCACACTGGACGATCTGGGCAATTCATTGACGCACATCCTGGACACGACGGCCATTGGATAGCACTCACAAGATCGATGCGGCCCTGAGCATCATCATGCAGGCCACCAGCACGCACAAACATGCAAAAGCCAGTTTGAGGTGAGCTGCCGGCAGGTGATGCGCCAGGCGTTGCGCCACCAGCAGGGCAACGGTGGCGCCCGCCGTGAAGGGCATGGCGACGGTGCCATTGACGCTGCCGTGCCAGATGGCCGCACTGACGCCGCTGACGGATACCAAGGCGATGACCGCCAGCGATGTGGCCTGCACGCTTCTCATATCGAGGTCAGTGTGGTGCGTCAGCGCGGGCACGATGACAAAGCCGCCGCCAACGCCGAGCAGGCCGCTGAGCAAGCCGGAGAGGGCGCCCGTGCTGGCCATGGAGCGGGCGCAGCTTGACGTCCACACCAGACGCCCGCCAGCGCTGCTGACCTTGCATGGCTGATCATTCGGGGCCGCGTCAGCCCCCGCGTGCTCAGCTGTGGCGGGGCGCAGCATCCGCCATGCGACCCAGCACATGATCAGCGCAAACACGGCAAGCAAAGGCTTGTCGGGCAAGCGTTGAGCCAGGGCCACGCCTGCTGGTGCCATGAGCATGCCGGCTGCGCCAATCAGCAAGGCCGCACGGTAGCGCACGATCCCGGCTTTCAAGCCAACGGCAGCACCGAACGCCGAGGCAATGCCCACGGCCGCCAAGCCAACGGGGCCGGCTTGCTGCACCGGCATGTGCATGCCCAGAACGAGCAAGGGAATGGCCAGAATGCCGCCGCCCGCGCCTGTCAGCGCCAGGACGACGCCGATCAGCGAACCCAGTGCGGCAGCCGTCCAGTCCATCACTCAGCCTTGGGTTCCGCAACCGACCTGACCACCGCAAGCCTGGAAAAACGCGCTGGCGCGGCCACCTGACTTGCAAAACGCCACGACAGGATGAGGGAGGTCAGCGCAGGCCCGGCGATAAGCTTCCACCTGGGCAGCGCTCAACATGGGGCTGGAGGCGGGAACGTGCACGTAACGCATGCCATGGGCCTTGGCCGCGGCTTCGATCTCTGCGCTGCGAGGTTGGCTCGGGCCGCCTTCGCCATCCGGGCGATTGTTGATGATGCTCTTGTAGCCTTGCTTGGCCAGAACTGCCACGTCTGCAACCGTAATCTGGCCGCAAACGGTGAATTCAGGGCACAAGCTGGTGGTGGGGACGCTCAAAGTCAAGACGAAGTCCTTCGTGTATGGATGCCTGCATTCATTATGTTGACAGATATATTGTTTGTCAATAAAGTGAATGCATCGCGCTTTGACAGCGCGCCAACGTCATCCGCAGCATCATGCACGTCGCACAGGTTCAGTCCTTTTTCGATCCAGACACCAGCACCTTCACTCATGTCATCTACGACAAAGTGGGCGGGCATGGCGCAGTCGTTGATCCCGTACTCGACTTCGAGCAAAGCAGTGGGCGCATCACCCATGAGGCGGCTGACAAGGTGATCGATTTCGTGAAAGCGCAGTCGCTCACCATTGACTGGATTCTGGAGACCCATGCCCATGCCGACCATCTGTCTGGCGCGGCTTATATGCAGTCGCACATCGGTGGGCGCATCGCCATCGGGCGGGAGATCGGGCGTGTGCAGAAAGTGTTCAAAGCCTTGTTCAATCTGGAGCCAGGGTTCGATACCCAGGGCCAACAGTTTGACCATCTCTTTGACGATGGCCAGGCGTTCGCCATTGGTGAGTTGACTGCCGTGGCCATGCATGTGCCTGGCCATACGCCCGCGGACATGGCTTACCGGATAGGCGATGCCGTTTTTGTGGGCGACACGCTGTTTCCGCC
>NZ_SCTN01000169.1 GCF_004297345.1 Aquabacterium sp.
GACCAATAGCGACCCACGCTGCCATGAGACAAACATCCTTGCCCACCCGCCCCACCCTGCTGGCCACCACACTGGCCCTGGGTCTCGCTGCCGCGTGCAGCTCTGCCAACGCCCTGCAACTGCAAGGCCGCGTCGCCACGGTGGATGGCCAGCCTGTCTCGGGAGCCCTGATCACGGTCTGGAACGAAGCCAAGGATCGCAAGGAAACCGTCTACAGCGCACTGGATGGCACCTATGCCATTCAAAGCAGCTTCAAAGGCAAGCTCACGGTACGCGCTCGTTATCACCGGCTGGAAGATGTGAACAAGCCGCTTCTCAGCGAGAACGACACGCCAGTCAAACTGGATCTCCAGATGACGCCGTTCAAGGACGTGCAGGCCCTGTCAGACAGCCTGACCGCATCGGCGCACCTCACGCAGGTCAAATGGGAAGACCCGCAAATGCGCCGGACCTTCATCAGCCAGTGCAACTATTGCCACCAGGTGGGCAATGCCCTGACACGCGTACCTAAGGAAACATCTGCTTGGGAAGCCACCATCACCCGCATGGAGGGCTACGGCGCCCTGCTGACCCGCACGGAAAACAAGACGATTGCCGAGAGTCTGCACAAGGCGTTTGATGGCAAGGCCGTGCAAACGATGCAGAAGTATCTGGCCACCGATGAACTCTCGCGCGCCAAGGTGATCGAGTGGCATGTGGGTGACGCCATGTCCTTCATCCACGACACCGACGTGGGCGACGACGGCCTGCTCTACGGCACGGACGAAGGCCACGACATCCTCTGGACGCTGGACCGCCAGACTGGCAAGGTCAGCCAATACCCGCTGCCGGACATCAACCTGCCCAAGGGCGGCATGTTCGCCGGCATGCAATTGCCTCTGGGCGTGTTCACAGGTAAGCATGGCCCGCACAGCATGGCGCAAGGCAAGGACGGCCGCATCTGGATCACCAATGCGCTGTCTGCGCAATTGATGTCGTTCGACCCCAAGACCAAGCAGTTCAAGAGCTACCCGATCGGCGATGGCAACGTGCTGTATTCGCACACCATTCGCATCGATCAGCAAGGCATGGTTTGGTTCACGGCGGCAGCGTCCAACCAGGTCGTGCGCTTCGATCCCAATACTGAGAAAGTCACCATCATCAAGTTGCCCGCCGGTGGCCCTCTGCGCTGGTTTGTCGATGCGGCCTTCCCCTCCATGCTGAAGTTGTCGGGCAAGCTGTGGCCAGGTCAGAACGTGCCCGTGACCACCTCGCCGCACAAGTGGACGGGCGGGCACAAGCTGTTCAACCTGCCCTATGGCATTGACGTGAACCCGGTAGACGGCTCCATCTGGTACGCCAAGTTGCTGGGCAACAAGATCGGTCGCATCGATCCCAAGACCTTGGAGATTGAAGAGTTCGACACCCCGCTGGGTGGACCACGTCGCCCTCGATTCGACAAGAACGGCATCCTGTGGATCCCCGCGTTTGATGACAGCGCCCTGATGCGCTTTGACACAAAGACCAAGACCTTCGAGTCCTTCAAATTGCCACTGCTGGCCGCCAACGAATACGAAACGCCCTACGCACTGAACATCCATCCGACCACAGGCGACGTCTGGATCACCTCCAATATGTCGGACCGCATCCTGCGCTTCAACCCGGTCAACAAGACCTTCGTGGCCTATCCCAGCCCGACGCGCGTGACCTGGCTGCGAGATCTGGTGTTCACCAAGGAAGGTCAGGTCTGCTCCAGCTCGTCCAATCTGCCTGCCTATGGCATTGAAGACGGCCGAGATGCCTTCATCTGCCTGGATCCCACGGGCGGCGAGCGGGACCGCAAGGCCCTCGCCCAGCACTGAGGACGGAGCCGTGAAAGCCGTCGTCTGCAAGGACAAGCGCCTGTCCGTCGAAGAGCGCCCCGATCCCGTCCCTGAAACAGGCCAGTTGCTGGTCAAGGTGCTGCGCTGTGGCATCTGCGGCAGCGATCTGCATGTGCGGCAGCACTGCGATCACTGGGGCAAGTTGATGTCCCGCCATGGCTACCGCTCGCTGCAAAGCTCATCGCAGGAAGTGGTGATGGGGCACGAGTTCAGCGGCGAAGTGCTGGATGCAGGTCCGCGTACGCGCTCGCCGTTCAAACCCGGCACGCCCATCGTGGCCGTACCCTTGCTGCGGCGAGGCAAGGACATCGATCTGGTGGGTCTGTCTGCGCACAGCACTGGTGGTTATGCCGAACGCGCCTTGGTGCAAACCACCCTCGCCTTGCGCATCCCCAACGGCTTGTCGCCAACGGTAGCGGCCCTGACCGAGCCCATGGCGGTGGGTTGGCACGCGGTGGTACGCAGCGAGATCAAATCCAAGGATGTGGCCATCGTGATCGGCTGCGGGCCGGTGGGATTGGCCGTGATCTGCATGCTCAAGGCCAAGGGCGTGCGCACCATCATCGCCAGCGACTTCTCGCCCACACGCCGCGACATGGCCACCCGGTGTGGCGCCACACAAGTGGTAGACCCAGCGCAAACCTCACCCTACGCCAACTGGAAGGCGCTGGGCTTCCAGAACGACATCCCCGGCTTGCTTGAACTGGCACTGAGCTCCAAGGAGCAACTGGACAAGGTGCCGCTGCCCTGGTGGCACCTGTGGGCGATCGGGGAAAAGCTGGGCATTGGTCGCAACCGCCCCATCGTGTTCGAATGTGTGGGCGTGCCGGGCGTGCTGCAATCGATCATCAGCGGGACACCCCAGTTTTCGCGCATCATCGGCGTTGGCGTCTGCATGCAGACCGATCAGATCGAGCCTGCCATCGCCATCAACAAGGAAATTGACCTCCGCTTCGCCGTGGGCTACACCCCGCTCGAATTCAGGCAGACCCTGCACATGCTGGCTGAAGGTAAGGTGGATGCTGCCCCGTTGATCACTGGCACGGTTGGGCTGCATGGCGTGGATGAAGCGTTTGGCACGCTGGGCTCTGCGACAGATCACGTCAAGATCCTGGTTGATCCTTCCTCACACGTACGCACATTGAACGCAGCTTGAACGCATGACCGCCTCTCTTCCCTCCACCTGTTTCGATATCCAAGGCCCGGATGGCGTGTTGCGCGCTGAAAGCTGGGGCCCGGCCGATGCCCCTGTCATCGTGCTCGTTCATGGCTACCCCGACAACCGCAGCGAATGGCGAGAAGTGGCCGAGCAGCTCGCTGACCAGTACCGTGTGGTGGCCTATGACGTACGCGGTGCCGGCGACTCGTTCAAGCCAACAGGCCGAGCCGCCTACCGGCTTGATCGCCTGACTGCCGACTTCAAGGCTGTGATTGATGCCGTCAGCCCAAACCGCCCTGTACACCTGGTCGGGCACGACTGGGGTTCGGTACAAAGCTGGGAGTTCGTCACTGAGCCATCACTGAAGGGCCGCATCGCCTCCTACGTGTCCTGCTCAGGGCCTTGCCTGGATCACATGGGATTCTGGCTGCGCGGCAGGCTGAGCCGCCCCACCCCTCGGCATCTGTACCAATTCGTGATTCAGATGCTCAAGTCCTGGTATGTCTACATGTTCCAGTTGCCTTGGTGGCCGGAAGCACAGTGGCGACTGTTCATCGGCAAGCATTGGCCAACCCTGGTGCGCTGGACTGAAGGCACGATCATCACGCCTCGGCCCACGCAGGTCAGCGACGGCATGCACGGGGTCTGGCTGTATCGCGCCAATGTCTTTCAGCGCGTGATGGCACCTCGTGAACGCCATGCGCAAGCACCGGTCATGGTGCTGGTGGCCACCAAGGACAACTTCGTGAGCCCCTGGTTGAGCGAAGACCTGTCTCGTTGGGTCCCGAGCCTGGAGCGCCGGGAAATCAAGGCCGCGCATTGGGTCAATGTGGCAGACCCCGTGGGCTTCGCCAGCCATGTCCGCTCATTCATACAAGGGCCCAAGGTGGCGCGCTGAGCGCTCAAACGGTCACAGATTCCGCAGCGGACGGGGTCAAATGCCGGCCCCAGGTATGTGAGTTGGACACTTCCATGCCGGCCATGGCGTCACTCCAATCAGCGGCACTGACCGTGTGCCAGTCGCGCCCCAGGCGCACTGCCCCCTGAGCATCCATCAGGATCACCATGGAGCCGTCGATCAATGGCGCGGTCAACGCCCTGAAGCCATGCGAGCGGATCAGGGCTGAGGCTTGTTCATCTGACAAGCCACTCAGCATGTCGTGCAGCACGCGTGCCAGCTCAGAGGTGTCACTGCGGGAAACATCCTGAGGCGCCAGATGCGCGATGCTGCCGTTGTGCATGAGCAGCAACCCTGGTCGAACCACGTAGGGATGCGCCATATCGTGATTGACGTCGCCATAGGTTGCACGCCGCAGGTGCACATACACCTCGGCATCCAGGGGCAAACAGGCGTTGTGATCGATCAACTCATCCAGGCGCAAGCCTCTGGCCCAGATCACTTCTCCGCGCTGGGTGTGAAAGCACCCCCACCCGTGCGAGTTCCGCTGCCAGGCGTTTTCCAGGAAGTCAGCGGCAATACGGCGTCCGAGAGGCTTCTTGATGATCAGACACATGTTTCAGATTTTTCGCACAAACGGGTTTCATCCATATCGGCAAGAGCAGGCTCAACCATAGGTTGTTCATGATTTCCCGCAAGAAATATTCCATCAGATACTTATGCGCTTGGCGCGTCGTCTGCACGATTCATTCAACTCTGATACCTTTGCGCCTCTGTACGAATTGAGGAGATCGCGCTTGACCAGCTTGAACGCACGCCTGAGCGCCCTGCCCACGGAACGCCTGGAGGGCATCCGCCGAGGGATAGAGAAAGAAAGCCTGCGCACCAGCCAGAGTGGAAAGCTGGCCTTGACCCCCCATCCTTTGGCTCTGGGGTCTGCACTCACGCATCCCCATATCACGACAGATTTCAGCGAATCCCAAGTCGAACTGGTCACCGATGCCCACACCAGCGTCCAGGACTGCCTGGACGAACTACGCCAGATCCACCAGTTCGTCTATAAGTCGATTGGCGAAGAGCTGCTGTGGGTCAGCAGCATGCCCTGTGACCTGCCACCGGATGCAGACATTCCGATCGGTCAATACGGCTCATCCAATGTGGGTCGGGCCAAGAGCGTGTACCGCATGGGCCTGGCTCATCGCTACGGCAAGCGCATGCAGACCATCTCGGGCATCCACTACAACTGGTCGATGCCTGGGCTCAGCAATGACGACTACTTTGGCCTGATCCGCAATTTCAGGCGGCAATCGTTCCTGCTGCTGATGTTGTTTGGCGCGTCGCCAGCGGTGAACTCTGGCTTTGTGGCTGGACAGGCTCACGGCCTGCAAGATCTGGATGCCCACACATGCTATCTGCCCTACGCCACGTCGCTGCGCATGGGGCGTCTGGGCTATCAGAGCGATGCCCAGAGCGCGCTGGCTGTAAGTTACAACGGTTTGAAAGGCTACGCGGCCTCCCTGCAAGATGCCTTGACGCGAGCCTATCCGGCATATGAAGCGATCGGCATACGCGATGAGCAAGGCAACTACAAGCAGCTCTCCACATCGCTGCTGCAAATCGAGAACGAGTTTTACAGCACGATTCGCCCCAAGCGGGTCATCCAGACTGGCGAGCGGCCATTGCATGCCCTGCGTGAGCGGGGCGTTGAGTATGTCGAAGTGCGCTGCATGGATCTCAACCCCTTCCTGCCGGTAGGCATTGACGAAAGCACGGCCAGGTTCCTCGACGTCTTCTTGCTGCACTGTCTGCTGTCGGACAGCCCCCTGGATACGCCGCAGGAAATCGCTGCGTTGGCGCGCAACCAACAGGCCGTTGCCTCTCGAGGTAGAGAGCCCGGACTCAAACTGGAACGTAACGGCCAGCAGATCTTGCTGATCGATTGGGCACAGGAAATCTTGAGCGCATGCCTGCCAATTGCGCAACGATTGGATGACCTGCACGGCGGCCATGCGCACAGCCAGGCCTGTCACAGCGCAATCGCCGCGCTGAACGAGCCTGACACACTGCCCTCCGCTCGGGTGGTAGATGCCTTGATGCAAGCGGCAACCGGCGGACATGCTGGCTTCACGCTGGACAGATCCAGACAAACCCAAGCGAGCCTGATGGCCCAACCCTTGCCAGAAGCCATCAACACCAGGCTGGCGCAACAGGCTCGGGACGCCATCAAGGCACAAAATGAAATCGAAGCTGCCGACACGCTCCCCTTCGAGGACTTCCGCATCGACTACATGTCGGC
>NZ_SCTN01000170.1 GCF_004297345.1 Aquabacterium sp.
CCCAGTCTCAAAACGAAGTCCGGGGTAATCGGGGCCTGCCCCACGGTGCCACGGATGCCATCCGTCCCAAAGTATTGTCGAGCCATGTTTTTTTAAAATGAATTCGCACGATGCCGGGCTGCACATTGTGCCCCGGCTTTATCACTGTCAGTTACATAAATTCGCGGCATGCCAGATCTTCAAGGCATCAGCCGTTGCGCCAACGTCGTGAACCCGGACGACACGAGCTCCCCGCGTGACAGCTGCCAGCGCAGCCGCTACGCTGGCCACCATTCGATCTTCGACCGGCTTGCCCGTGATGTGACCCAAGGTTGATTTGCGGGACCACCCCAGCAGCAAAGGGCGCCCCATATCGAGCAATTCAGCCTGTCGCTGCAACAGTTCAATATTGTGCGCGGGCGTCTTGCCAAAGCCGACACCCGGATCCAGGGTAATGCGCGCATCGGATACGCCTGCATCACACAAGACCGCCATGCGGGCAGAAAGGTAGTACCTCACTTCGGCGACCACATCCGGGTAGCGTGGATTGGATTGCATGGTGGCAGGATCACCCTGCATGTGCATCAAGCACACCCCGCACTGGCCATGTGCGGCCACCACATCAACCGCCCCAGGTGCTTCCAGCGCACGGATATCGTTGATGATGTCCACACCCAGATCCAGCGCCCTGCGCATGACCGCCGGCTTGCATGTATCTACAGAAACGGGCACACCAAGGCTCACCGCAGACGTCAAGACCCCCTCGAGACGCTGCCACTCCTCATCAACCGTCAGCGTCGGTGCGCCAGGGCGACTGGACTCGCCTCCGATGTCCAGCATGTCAGCACCCTCACGAATCAGGCGTTCACATTGAGCCAGTGCCTCACGTGCGCTCAAGAACTGCCCACCATCCGAAAACGAATCCGGCGTGACATTGACGATACCCATGATGTGTGGGCGAGTCAGTTCAAGTTGGAAGCGGGTGGTTTGCCAAATACTCATTTGCTTGATCGACGACGGAGAAACGCCATGAAAAACGGGGCCGAAGCCCCGTGATGGATTGTCTGGCTTTCGCCATCAGACTGCAGCAGGTGCGCCGCCTGTGCTGACAGGAGGCTTGTTGCCACCATTCGGACGATTGCTCGGAGGCGTCCAATCCTTGGGTGGACGCGGCTCGCGGCCTTCCATGATGTCGTTGATCTGCTCAGCGTCGATCGTTTCCCACTCAAGCAAGGCGGTCGCCATGGCGTGCATCTTGTCCTGATTGTCTTCAATCAGCTTGCGCGCCAGCGCGTACTGCTCGTCGATGATCTTGCGGATCTGCTTGTCCACCTTTTGCATGGTCTCTTCAGACATGTTGGTGGTCTTGGTGATCGAGCGACCCAGGAAGACTTCGCCTTCGTTGTCAGCGTAGACAACAGGTCCCAGCTCGTCGGTCATGCCATAGCGGGTCACCATGTCACGCGCGATGGCCGTGGCGCGCTCGAAGTCGTTCGATGCGCCCGTTGTCATCTGGTTCATGAAGACTTCTTCTGCAATACGGCCACCGAACAGCACAGAAATGGTGTCCAGCATGCGGGTCTTGTCCATGCTGTAGCGATCGCCTTCAGGCAATTGCATGGTCACGCCCAGCGCACGACCGCGCGGGATGATGGTGACTTTGTGGACAGGGTCCGTCTTGGGCAACAAGCGGGCAACCAGGGCATGGCCAGCTTCGTGATAAGCCGTGTTCTTGCGCTCTTCCTCAGGCATGACCATCGACTTGCGCTCGGGGCCCATCATGATCTTGTCCTTGGCCTTTTCGAAGTCCTGCATCTCCACCACACGGCCGTTGCGGCGTGCGGCAAACAGAGCAGCTTCGTTGACCAGGTTGGCCAGATCAGCACCCGAGAAACCGGGCGTACCACGCGCCAGGATGTCGGCACGGACGTCCTGACCAACGGGCACCTTGCGGATGTGCACGTTCAGGATTTGTTCGCGGCCGCGCACGTCAGGCAGGGTCACATACACCTGACGGTCGAAACGACCAGGACGCAGCAGGGCCGGATCCAGGATGTCAGGCCGGTTGGTCGCAGCGATCACAATCACGCCGACGTTGGTTTCAAAACCATCCATCTCGACCAGCATCTGGTTGAGCGTCTGCTCGCGTTCGTCGTTGCCACCACCCAGGCCAGCGCCACGATGGCGACCCACGGCGTCGATTTCGTCCACGAAGATGATGCAGGGTGCATTCTTCTTGGCTTGATCAAACATGTCGCGGACACGGGCAGCACCCACACCAACGAACATTTCGACGAAGTCAGAACCCGAGATCGTGAAGAACGGCACCTTGGCTTCGCCCGCAATGGACTTGGCCAGTAGCGTCTTACCGGTACCAGGAGGGCCAACCATCAGCACGCCGCGAGGAATGCGGCCACCCAGTTTCTGGAACTTCTGCGGATCGCGCAGGAAGTCGACCAGCTCCTTGACCTCTTCTTTGGCCTCGTCGCAACCAGCTACGTCAGCGAACGTGACGTTGTTGTTGCTCTCGTCCAGCATGCGCGCCTTGCTCTTGCCGAAGCTGAAGGCACCGCCCTTGCCGCCACCTTGCATTTGGCGCATGAAATAGATCCACACGCCAATCAGCAAGATCATCGGGCCCCAGGACACCAGCAGACTCATGAGGAGCGAGGGCTCTTCGCGAGGCTTGACGTCGAATTTGACACCGTTGTTGATCAGATCACCCACGAGCCCACGGTCCAGATAAGTAGCCGTGCTGCGGATGCGCTTGTCATCGGTCGTTGTGGCAATGATCTCGGTACCGCCACCGCCTTCCTGAAGCGTGACGCTCTTGACGCGTTTGGCGCGAACCTCCTCCAGGAAGTCCGAATAGCCAATCTGGCTACCACCGGTACTGGCACGGTCGAACTGCTTGAACACGGTGAACAACACCAGCGCCACAACCAGCCAGACAGCAATCTTCGAGAACCATTGATTGTTCACCGCGGCTCCTTCAATCCATTCACACCCGCCGCGACTGACACTGTATGTATCAACCCACCGCGACAGGTTCAAAAATCACATCTGAATTCGCCAATCTGACAAACGCTGGACGCAATCTTCGCGGTACATGGGGACGATTCTAGAACAGTCAAGAGAGCCCCTGCAGATTTCGAGGCCCAGTGAAGCACCGCTTTTCAGCACTTAAAAGACGCCGATCAACAAAAATCATGGATTCTTGAGCCCGATACCCACCAGGAAGGTTTCCGACGACTTGTCGCGCGACGCTTTCGGCTTGATCGGCTTGACCACTCGAAAGTGCTGACGGAACAATTCGACCAGTTGGCTGTAACCGCTGCCATGGAACACCTTGCAAACCAGCGCACCCTCTTTTTTGAGGTGTCCTTGCGCGAATTCGATGGCAAGTTCGACCAAATGCGCGATACGGGCGCTATCTGAGACATCAATCCCACTCAGATTCGGCGCCATATCAGACACCACGACGTCCACCGGTCGATCGCCGACCGCTTCGCGCAGCTGGTTCAGCACGGCGTCTTCACGGAAGTCGCCCTGAATGAATTGCACGCCATCGACCGGCTCGAAATCCAGCAAGTCCAACGCAATGATGGTGCCGTTGAGTTGACCTGTGGCCGCACCGCCCGTGCCGGCGTCCTTGGGCGCGAACTTGCGGCGCACGTACTGGCTCCAGGCCCCGGGCGAAGCACCGAGGTCCACCACCAATTGGCCTGGTTTGATCAAATGGAGCGCCTCGTCAATTTCCTTGAGCTTGTAAGCGGCACGCGAACGGTAGCCCTCTTTGCCCGCCAATTTGACGTAAGTGTCATGGACATGGTCATGCAACCATGCTTTGTTCACTTTTTTGCTTTTAGTTTGGACTTTCATGGCTCGATAATAGAGGGATGCCTGCTATTCAATTGACAACTGCCGAGCGCAAAGCCCATCGGGCTGATGCGCACCACCTTGACCCCGTCGTGATGATCGGCGGAGATGGCCTCACCCCCGCCGTGCTGAAAGAAGCCGATAACGCACTGAAGGCCCATGGCCTGATCAAAGTGCGCGTACTGGGCGACGACCGTGCCGTCCGCGAAGAGATCTACGCCCAGATGTGCGACAAGCTTGATGCCGCACCGATCCAGCATATCGGCAAACTGCTGGTGCTGTGGCGCCCTGTTCCGGAAAAAGCCCAGGCCGAAGCCAGGGAAGACCGTGGCGCCGGCCCGCGTGAGGTCAAGATCCTGAAGTTCTCCAAGAGCGGCTTGCGTCGCCCCGAGGTCAAGAAGGTTCAGGTCATGGGCAATCAACGCGTGACCGCCGGTGGCCTGATCAAGCGCGCCAAGAAGCGCGTGGCCAGCAAGAAGCCTGACTGATCAAGCCGCTCGGTTGGCTGTCAGGCGCCAGGCCAGGCAGCCAACCAACACCGCGCGCAACCAGTACAGCGCCGAAGATAGCCCGTGCAAGGCCCCGAAGGACAGATTTGTAGGCTGTCCGGCCTTGGCTGCCTCCATCATCGGGTGCATCACGAACTCGCCGAAGATGGCGAGAAACAAGGCGCCCAGAATGATGAGCAAATTGCCCGTCATCACCGTGGTGGTCTGGCCGGACTCAGCCAGATCCCGCACCCGGCGTCGCTCGATCACGAACAACACCATGGCGAAGGCCAGGCTGAGTTTCGCCTCCAGGGTGAAGATGCGCCCGGCAGCCTTGCCCGCGAGTTCGCGCTCCAGGACCATGAACAGACTGGGCGCGGCCAAGCCACCCACGGCCAGCATCACACCCGTCCAGGTAGCAGCCAGCCAGGATTGAAAGCGCAATAACTTCATACCGGGGTGCTCGGAGTGGATCAGACGTAGCGGACTTCGATGATCTCGTAGTCGCGTGCACCGCCTGGCGCCTGTACCGTGGCCACGTCACCGGCTTCCTTGCCAATGAGGGCGCGGGCAATCGGTGAGCCAATGGAGATCTTGCCGTCCTTAAGATCAGCTTCGTCGTCGCCCACGATCTGGTAGATCACCACGTCGCCAGTGCTTTCGACTTCCATTTCGACCGTGGCGCCAAACACCACACGGCCACCAGCATCCAGTGAGCTGGGATCGATGACCTGCGCGGCTGACAGCTTGCCTTCGATTTCCTGGATACGCCCTTCGATGAAGCCTTGCTTGTCCTTGGCGGCGTCGTACTCGGCATTTTCGGAGAGGTCACCCTGTGCGCGGGCTTCGGCGATGGCCAACACGACGGCAGGACGCTCAACATGCTTGAGGCGTTGCAGCTCTTCCTTGAGCATTTCAGCGCCGCGCTTGGTAATGGGGATCGTGGACATAGTGCGTGTCTCTCTTGAATCGAATCAGGCGCCCTGCTCCGTTACAGCATGATCAGGGCTTCACAAATGAACGGAGCCGCGACCTGACCATCTTGGCGACGGTACTGGGCGCGGCCCTCGTAGCTTGTCTGCTTCCTTGTCAGGCGCTGAAAAGCCCCTGAGCAAGGCAGCAGTTTAGTGCAGTTTGGCGTGCAACTCTTGCAGTGAATACACCACCAGATCGTCCTGGTGCTTCATCGCTTCCACAGCAGCTTCGCAGCCAGCCATGGTGGTGTAGTAGGTGATCCGGTTGGCCAGTGCGGCTTGGCGGATGCTGCGGGAATCGGCGATGGCGGTGCGGGTTTCGTCCACGGTCGTGAAGACCAGCTGGATCTCGCCAGCCTTGATCGCATCGCTGATGTGCGGGCGACCGTCCTTGACCTTGTTGACAGGCTTGACCGGGACACCAGCTTCGGCAATCGCCGCAGCGGTGCCCTTGGTGGCTACCACGCCAAAGCCCAGCGCAACCAAATCCCTGGCCACAGCCACGGCACGAGCCTTGTCGCCATCCTTCACCGAGATGCACACCGTGCCCTTGGTCGGCAAGCGCGAGCCTGCGCCCAACTGGCTCTTGAGCATGGCTTCACCGAAGGTGACACCCACGCCCATGACTTCGCCGGTCGAACGCATTTCAGGGCCGAGGACGGGGTCCACGCCTGGGAACTTGTTGAACGGGAAGACGGCTTCCTTGACGGTGAAGTAAGGCGGCACGACTTCGCGAGGTGCCTTGCCATCAGGCGATTTCTGCGTGTTCAGCTTCTGACCGGCCATGCAGCGCGCGGCGATCTTGGCCAGAGGTTGACCCGTTGCCTTCGACACGTACGGCACGGTACGCGAAGCGCGGGGGTTCACTTCCAGCACGTAGACGGTAGCGTCGTCCAGACCCTTGGTCACATCACCCTGGATGGCGAACTGCACGTTCATCAGGCCGACCACGTTCAGGGCCTTGGCCATCAGCGCGGTCTGGCGACGCAGTTCTTCCTGCAGAGGCTGCGACAGCGTGTAAGGAGGCAGCGAACAGGCCGAGTCACCGGAGTGCACGCCAGCTTGCTCGATGTGCTCCATGATGCCGCCGATCATCACATCGGCGCCGTCGCTGATGCAGTCCACGTCGACTTCAACAGCGTCGTTCAGGAAGCGGTCCAGCAGCACAGGTGACTTGTCGGAGACACGGACGGCTTCGCGCATGTAGCGCTCGAGATCCTTGTCGCCATGCACGATTTCCATCGCGCGGCCACCCAGCACGTAAGAAGGACGAACCACCAGTGGGTAGCCGATCTCTTGTGCCAGTTGCAGTGCGGCTTCTTCAGTACGGGCCGTGCGGTTGGGCGGCTGCTTCAAGCCCAGCTTGTGCAGCAGCGCCTGGAAGCGCTCGCGGTCTTCAGCGATGTCGATGCTGTCAGGCGAAGTGCCGATGATGGGCACGCCATTGGCTTCGAGGTCGAGTGCCAACTTCAAAGGCGTCTGGCCGCCGTACTGCACGATCACGCCAACCGGCTTTTCCTTGTCCACGATTTCCAGCACGTCTTCCAGCGTCACGGGCTCGAAGTACAGGCGGTCGGAGGTGTCGTAGTCGGTAGAGACAGTCTCGGGGTTGCAGTTGACCATGATGGTCTCGTAACCGTCTTCGCGCATGGCCAGTGCAGCGTGCACACAGCAGTAGTCGAATTCGATACCTTGACCGATGCGGTTCGGGCCACCGCCCAGCACCATGATCTTCTTCTTGTCGGTCGGATCGGCTTCGCACTCGCCGCCCAGCGTCTCGTAGCACGAGTACATGTAGGCGGTTTGCGTCGAGAACTCGGCGGCGCAGGTGTCCACGCGCTTGTAGACCGGGCGCACGTTCATGGCGTGACGAGCGCGACGCACGTCGTGCTGGTTGGTGCCCATCAGCTTGGCCAGACGGCGGTCCGAGAAGCCCTTTTGCTTCAGGTAACGCATCTCTTCAGCGCTCAAGGTCTCCAGCTTGCGTGCCTTCACGTCAGCTTCGGTCTTGACGATGTCTTCGATCTGAGCGAGGAACCAGGGGTCAACCTTGGTTTCTTCAAAGACCTCTTCCAGGCTCATGCCCAGGCGGAAGGCATCACCCAGGAACAGGATGCGCTCAGGGCCGGCGTTGCCGATTTCTTCCAGCACTTCCTCACGGTCGTTGCTGCGTTCGGTCAGGCCATCAATGCCGGTTTCCAGACCGCGCAGGGCCTTCTGGAAGGATTCCTGGAAGGTGCGGCCCATGGCCATCACTTCACCCACGGACTTCATCTGCGTGGTCAGGCGGCTGTCAGCCTGAGGGAACTTCTCGAAGGCGAAACGCGGGATCTTGGTGACCACGTAGTCGATCGAAGGCTCGAACGACGCGGGGGTTGCGCCACCGGTGATGTCGTTCTTGAGTTCGTCCAGCGTGTAGCCGACCGACAGCTTGGCTGCGATCTTGGCGATCGGGAAGCCGGTGGCCTTGGAGGCCAGTGCCGACGAACGCGACACGCGGGGGTTCATCTCGATCACGACCATGCGGCCATCGACCGGGTTGATCGAGAACTGCACGTTCGAGCCGCCGGTTTCCACGCCGATTTCGCGCAGGATGGCGATCGAGGCGTTACGCAGCAGCTGGTATTCGCGATCGGTCAGGGTCTGAGCCGGGGCCACGGTGATGGAGTCACCGGTGTGGATGCCCATCGGGTCCAGGTTTTCGATAGAGCACACGATGATGCAGTTGTCCGCCTTGTCGCGAACCACTTCCATCTCGTACTCTTTCCAGCCGATGAGCGACTCTTCGATCAGCAACTCGTTGGTAGGCGACAGGTCGATACCACGCTTGCAGATCTCTTCAAACTCTTCGGGGTTGTAGGCAATGCCACCGCCAGTGCCACCCAGCGTGAAGCTGGGGCGGATCACCATGGGGAAGCCCGAGCCGCCGATTTCAGCCTGGATGCGCTTTTGCACCGCCCAGGCTTCTTCCAGCGTGTGGGCGATGCCCGACTTGGCCGAGCCCAGGCCGATGGAGGTCATCGCGTCCTTGAACTTCAAGCGGTCTTCGGCCTTCTCGATCGCGTGCTCGTTGGCACCGATCATCTCGACCTTGTACTTGTCCAGCACGCCGTGCTTGTGCAGATCCAGGGCGCAGTTCAGCGCGGTCTGGCCACCCATGGTCGGCAGGATCGCGTCAGGGCGTTCCTTGGCGATGATGCGCTCGACCACTTGCCAGGTGATGGGCTCGATGTAGGTGACGTCGGCCGTATTCGGGTCCGTCATGATGGTCGCAGGATTGCTGTTGACCAGGATGACCTTGTAACCCTCTTCACGCAGGGCCTTGCAGGCCTGTGCGCCGGAGTAGTCGAATTCACAGGCCTGACCGATGATGATCGGGCCGGCGCCGATGATGAGGATGCTCTTGATGTCTGTGCGCTTAGGCATTGTTCTTCTCCATCAGCGCAGTGAAACGATCGAACAGGTAGCTGATGTCATGCGGTCCGGGCGAAGCTTCAGGGTGACCCTGGAAGCAGAAAGCGGGCTTGTCGGTACGGGCCAGGCCTTGCAGCGTGCCATCGAACAGCGAGATGTGCGTGGCGCGCAGGTTGGCAGGCAACGTCTTTTCATCGACAGCAAAACCGTGGTTCTGGCTGGTGATGCTGACGCGGCCGTTGTCCAGGTCCTTCACGGGGTGGTTGCCGCCGTGGTGGCCGAACTTCATCTTGAAGGTCTTGGCGCCGGAGGCCAGGGCCATGATCTGGTGACCCAGGCAGATACCGAAAGTCGGGATGCCGGTTTCGATCAGTTCCTTGGCCGCAGCAATGGCGTAGTCGCAAGGCTCGGGATCCCCAGGGCCGTTGGACAGGAAGATGCCATCAGGCTTGTACTTCAACACTTCGGCAGCAGGCGTCTTGGCGGGCACCACGGTGACCTTGCAGCCACGCTCGGCCAGCATGCGCAGGATGTTGCGCTTCACACCAAAGTCATAGGCCACCACGTGGAACTTGGGCGCAGTTTGCTTGCCGAACCCGGGCTTGCCACCCAACTCAGGGTTGGCCAGCTTCCATTCGGTTTCGTCCCATTGACCAGCTTCGGTGCGGGTGACAACCTGGGCCAGATCCTGGCCAGCCATGCTGGGCGCAGCCTTGGCCTTGGCGATCGCATCGGCGATCACGGCATCGGTCACAGCTTCGCCAACCGGCAGCGCGACGATCGCACCATTCTGGGCACCCTTGGTGCGCAGCAGGCGGGTCAGCTTGCGGGTATCGATGTTGGCGATACCGACGGTGCCCTCGGCTTGCAGGTACTGCGACAGAGTCTGGGTCTGGCGGAAGTTGGAAGTGCGGATGGGCAGATCCTTGATGATCAGACCAGCGGCATGGACTTTCGAGGCTTCGACGTCTTCACCGTTGACGCCGTAGTTGCCGATGTGCGGATACGTCAGGGTGACGATCTGGCGGCAGTAGCTGGGGTCGGTGAGGATTTCCTGGTAGCCGGTGAGCGAGGTGTTGAACACCACTTCGCCGACTGTGTGACCGGCAGCGCCGATCGAAGTGCCTAGAAAGACCGTGCCGTCTGCGAGGGCCAGAAGAGCTTGGGGCAGTACGGGCAGCACGGGTTCATTCTCCGTTTGTTGTGCGCGCCCAGCTCTGCCCTTGACTGACCGTGCAACGCTGCGTGAGCGTCGTATGGGCGTGGCAAGTTCGAGTCCAGTAAGGAAACGAGGGGGTTTCGCTAGGCGGGGGGTGGTTGCGGGTAAACCTTAGGAGTATAACCGATCCTGTCACCATCCGGTCATCCACCCCGCACACCGGGGCCTAAGAAGGAGTGAGAAATCCATGAAAGGCGATCCCAAGGTCATCGAACACCTCAACGCACAGTTGAAGAACGAGCTGACAGCCACCAACCAGTACTTCCTGCATTACCGCATGCTGAAACACTGGGGCTTCGACAAACTGGCCAAGAAAGAATACGAAGAATCGATCGGCGAGATGAAGCACGCCGACAAGCTGATGGAACGCATTTTCATGCTCGACGGCCTGCCCAATCTGCAGGACCTGGGCAAGATCATGATTGGAGAAGACGTGCCCGAGATCCTGTCATGCGATCTGAAGCTGGAATCGGCTGCACAAGGAACGATCAAGGATGGCATCGCCTACTGCGAGTTGGTTCGTGACTACGTGTCGCGTGATCTGCTGCAGATGATTCTGGACGACACGGAAGAGCACATCGATTTTCTGGAGACGCAACTGGATTTGCTGGGCAAGGTCGGCCTGCAGAACTATCTTCAATCTGTGATGGGTGAAGTGGCCAGCTAAACCCCTACAAACCACCTGATCAAGCGATTGCATGCGAATCATTCTTATTTACAATGATCGCATTGCATCCTTGATCGCGTGGTGAACATGATTGTCTGCGTCTGCAACCGCGTCTCTGACCGAGACATCAAACGCCTGGCTGCGGCCGGCTGTGACTCCTTCGAGGCACTGCAACTCGAAACCGGCGCCGCCACCTGCTGCGGATGCTGCGAAACTTGCGCACGCGAAACACTGGCCGCAGCCTGCGCTGACGAAGCCACGCGCAACGCCTCACGCCACATTCCGTTGATGCCGGCTTGAGTGCCAATCTGAGACTTATTCCCGCCCTGAACGACTTCGTTGCAAATCGTTTCAAAGCGTGGGAATCAAGGCGTTTCAGATCATTTTCAGGCTCAACGACGCCCTCAAGCTGACGATGCCAGCGCCGATACCTAGGACGAACCGCTGGTTAAAGCGGAACCCCAGAGGGCGACATGGCATCCACTTTCTTCTCGAACGACGACGCAGCTCCCGCCACGCCAGCCGAGATGACGGCGGCGCAAGTGCGACCGGCACTGACGTCGATCAAATGCGGGCCACTTGAAACGGACACCGCACTCCACCATGAAGGCACGCCTTCCGGATTGGGCTTGCGCCGAGCCGAGGTGGTGCCCCCTTCCCTCTTTTCTCGCAGCCGCCCTTTGTGGAAGGCCTGGATCACAGGCTTCTGGTGCTGGTTGTGGGACATGGACGAACTGCCCCGCCCCCCCGCGCCGGCAACAGGCCTGCGCAAGGTCAAGTCCGAGTTCAACTCCGCGCTGTGGGATCTGCAGTCCATGCGAGCCAATCAAGTGCGCGCACTGGTGGAGCAAGCTCGTTCGCTGCGAGAACTGTGGCATCTGCGCGCCGATGTCTTCCGCGTGATTTCCGTACATCGTGGCCAGATCGAAGCCCAGTTGCGACTGGACGCCCTGGACAGCCACTTCCCCGTGCGCTCATCGGGCCGTGAAGAGTCGCGCTCATCCCGCGTGACAACTTGGTAAGACGACAAATCTTGCCCTTTGTCGGGCAAGATTGTTCTCAGCCGTAGCAAAATGCGGGCTGGACTGCTGACAGCCCCATGAACATCATCATCCTGGACGACTACCAAGACGCCGTCCGCAAATTGAACTGCGCATCCAAGCTGGATGGGCTCGCCGCCAAGGTATTCACCAACACCGTCAAAGGCACAGGCCAACTGGCCGTGCGATTGCGTGATGCCGAAGTATTGGTGCTCATTCGAGAGCGCACCCACTTCCCCAAGTCCCTGCTGGACAAGCTGCCCAAGTTGCGGCTGATCTGCCAGACTGGCCCGGTTGGCAGCCACATCGACATCGAAGCCTGTACACAACGAGGCATCGCCGTGGCAGAAGGTCTTGGCTCACCCTACGCCCCGGCCGAGTTGACTTGGGCACTGGTGATGGCCGCCATGCGAAGGCTGCCTCAGTACATCGGCAACCTCAAGCACGGCGCCTGGCAACAATCCGGCCTCAAATCGGCATCCATGCCCGTCAACTTTGGCTTGGGTATGTCCCTGCGCGGCAAGACGCTTGGCATCTGGGGATATGGCCGAGTCGGGCAACTGGTTGCAGCTTATGGCAAGGCATTCGGCATGCACGTGACGGTATGGGGCAGTGGGCCCTCACGCGCCAAGGCCCAAGCCGATGGACACATCCCCGCCCCTACGCGCGAAGCCTTTTTCGAGGCCTGCGACGTACTCAGCCTGCACCTGAAGCTGACGGACGATACGCGCGCCCTTATCAAGCTCGATGACCTGAGCCGCATGAAGCCCACGGCCCTGCTGGTCAACACCTCTCGTGCCGAGTTGATCGAAGACAGCGCGCTGGTGGCCGCGCTCAATCGAGGCCGTCCCGGCCTTGCCGCAGTGGATGTGTTTGAAAGCGAACCCATTCTGCAAGGGCACCCACTGCTGCGACTGGAGAACGCCGTCTGCACGCCGCACATCGGCTTTGTCGAGCAGGACAACTACGAGCAACTCTTCAGCACGGCCTTTGACAACCTTCTGAACTTCCTGGCGGGCACACCGACGAACATCGTCAACCCGGAAGCGCTGAAGGTTCACCACTAAGGCTGAGCTCAGTTGGAGCTGGAACGCAGCCTGCCCCGCCAGGACATGAACGCAGCGCGCTGGGCGCTGCTGGCTGGCAATTTCGTGATTGGCTGCGGTGTCATGGTGGTGGGCGGCACGCTCAATGACCTGACCAGGTCCCTGAGCATCAGCGTGACGCAAGGCGGCCATCTGATCGCCATTGCCGCCGTGATGATGGGCGTGGGCGCGCCTTTGCTTGCCGCTGCCGTGGCCCATATTGACCGCCGTAAATTGCTGACCTGGGCCATGCTCTGGTACGCCCTGGGACACGCTTTGTGCGCCTTGGCACCCAACTATGAATGGCTCTGGCCAGTGCGCGCCTTGACCGTGTTATCGGCCGCCGTGTTCACGCCTCAAGCCGCCGCGACCATGGGCTTCATGAGTGTGCCTGCCCACCGCGGACGCAACATCACCTTTGTGTTCATGGGATGGTCTGTGGCCTCCGTGGCGGGCATGCCCATGGC